>JBDSIC010000373.1:0-3025 GCA_039918195.1 Mucilaginibacter sp. | reverse complement strand
TGTTTTGGCTGGTTTCGCCAGCACCTATGATGAGGATGCGGGCATTGGAGCAAAGTTTTAAGTCATTCAACTTACGGTAGGCCAACGATACTACCGATATGGGATTTTTAGAGATATTGGTATGGGTATAAACTTCTTTAGCCGTTTTAACCACACAGCTCATAAACATTCGTAAGCCATCCCCGGTTAGCCCGGCTTCCTTACAATCTTCATAAGCCTTTCGTAGTTGGGCCAAAATCTCTTTTTCGCCTACTATCAAACTCTCCAACGAACATGATGTGCGCAGCAGGTGATTTAGTGCTTCCTTACCCTCATAAATTAACGCGGCATCTAAAAAAGTCTCCATGTGGAAAGGACACATGCCGGTATTAAATTTGCTGATAAACTTTTTAGCAAAATCCTTGTTTACTTCCTGTGGGGTAAGCATGATGAATTCAACACGATTACAGGTAGCCAAATAAAATATTTCGGACAAACCGAACGCATCTTTAACTTCGTGGAGTTTATCAGTCAGGCTCTCCTGGCAAATAACCAGTTTACCCAACTCCTTCAGCTCGATTTGTTTATGCGTAAAAGCTATTACTTTTAAATACTTCAATCTATTTTAAATTTGACCCAACAAAAATAGCATCCTAAACAGGAACCTATGTCAAGCCTTTGTCATACAGTAGTATTTAGAATGTTTATAAATTGGCGGGTAAAAATTATGAAATCAATCGGTTACGCCCATTTATACGTTTATAAATTATGAATATGATAAAAAAAGTAAGCCTTTGGGTGCTTATTGCCGGTTATTTGGCGGCGGGGATCAATCACTTTTATAACCCTGCATCCTATCTGCGCATTATTCCACCCTATATACCGTATCCAAATGTTGCGAATATAGTATCGGGAGCGTTGGAGATTGTATTAGCTTTATTGTTGATATCTGCCAAAACTCGCCCCTACGCCGCCTGGGGAATTGCGGTTTTATTGGTGGCTTTTTTACCCGTACATATCACCATGATTGCCGACGCACCATTGCAATTAGGCGATGTTACCGTTACCCCTTTATTGGCCTGGATAAGGTTGGTGCTGCAGCCTGTGTTGATTTTGTGGGCGTGGTGGTATACAAATACAACAAGTAACAATAAGTATTATTTAAAGTCTAATAATTTGTTTTGCATTGTGCTTTAAGCTAATATTACTTTTATAATGATCAAAAAAGATTTTTTCACTTTAGCGGGTGCCAAAGGCAGGGCAATGTTGGTCGACCTGACTTACGACGATCGACATAAAGATGCCCCGATGATAATTTTTGCCCACGGTTTTAAGGGTTTTAAAGATTGGGGAACGCATAACCTGGTGGCCGAATATTTTGCTCAAAACGGTTTCAGGTATTTAAAATTTAATTTTTCGCATAACGGCACTACTACGGATAACCGGGTTGATTTTACCGACCTTATAGCATTTAGCGAAAATACCTTTACTATGGAACTGGAGGACCTGAATACAGTAATCGATTTTGCTGTAAATGGCCCGGCTACTCCTCGCGCCAAATATGTTTACCTGATTGGCCATAGTATGGGTGGCGGTATCAGCATCATTAAAACTGCCGAGGATAAGCGTATTAAAAAGTTGGTTACTATGGCTTCTATATCCGGCTTCCGTAACCTTTGGCCCAAAAAAGCCGAGGAACAATGGCGTTTGCAGGGAATTATGTATTTCCCTAACGCGCGTACCGGTCAGCAGATGCCGGTAAAGGCTACTTTGCTTGATGACCTGGACCGCTACCCGGCGCGGTTAGATATACCTGCCCGCGCTGCCGAAGTAACCCAACCCTGGCTATTGATTCATGGCGATGATGACCTAACAGTGCCGCTAAGCCATGCCGAAGAATTAAAAACCGCCCAACCAAATGCCGAATTTTTAGTTATTAAACATGGCAGCCATACTATTGGCGGCGCACATCCCTATGCCGAAAAAGAACTACCGGCTACATTAATTGAGTTTTGCGACAACGTAGTTGCATTTTTAAAAAAAAATTGAAATGAGTTTATTAGGGTCACAAAAAAAAGGAAAAAAGTTTTTAAACCCGGTGCCTACTGACGAGGCAGGGTTTGATAAAATGATCCCGATATTAAGGGAATATTGGAATAATAAAGCCGAAACTACCCCTAAAAAAAATTTGGGACCCTTTAAAACCGATGCTTCTGTTTACAATACCCCACCCCAAAGTGGCTTACGGGTTACCTGGGTGGGCCATTCTAGTTTGTTAATAGAGATAGATGGCAAACGCATATTAACCGACCCCGTGTGGAGCCAGCGCGTATCGTTTTCGCAAAGTTTTGGGCCGAAGCGCTTTTTTCAGCCGCCTATCGCGTTGAAGGATCTGCCACCGTTGGATGCCATCATAGTATCGCATGACCATTATGACCATTTAGATAAAGACACGATAAAATTCTTCGCGGGTAAAGCCATACCCTTTTATTGTCCGCTGGGGGTATGCAGATATATTATTGAATGGGGTGTTGCCGAAGATATGATTACCGAAATAGATTGGGGAGATAGTGTAATGTTGGGTGATGATTGCGTAATTACTGCTACACCTGCAAGGCATTTTTCGGGCCGTGGTATGTTTAACCGCATGGAAACCCTTTGGGCATCATTTGTTATTAAAGGGCCAAAGCATGCTGTTTTTTATGGTGCAGATTCGGGCTGGTTTAATGGGTTCCAGTCTATTGGTTCAACTTATGGCCCGTTTGATCTGACGATGTTAGAGATAGGCGCCTACGGCAAACACTGGCCCGATATACACATGGGCCCTGACCATGCATCCAACGCGCATATTGCCTTGCAGGGTAAAATTATGATGCCTATACATTGGGGCACATTTAACTTAGCATTACATCCCTGGTACGAACCTATCGAAAAGCTGGTTGAATTTGCCAAACAAAAAAACATTGAACTATTTGTACCCGAGCCGGGTAAACCAACAGAAGTTAACGGTGCTTATAATAGTGAGTGGTGGAAGAAGTATATGCAG
>JBDSIC010000372.1:0-5852 GCA_039918195.1 Mucilaginibacter sp. | reverse complement strand
GGCGTATATACGTCATTATAAATAGCAAAGCCATCGTCTATACTTATTAACGACAGGCTATTATTTATACGGCTGATGTTTTCGTAGTACTTCACCATGCGTCCGTTTAATATGCTGAACCTGTTAGAGTCGAGCCGCAGTTTGCCGGTAACCGAAAAATCAGCTAAAGCCACCCTGCCGTGGTCGATAAACCAGTACTTTTTGCCCGCGGCCGGTATTATTTTGTTTGACGACGCGAAGGACCCCAACATGGCGTTAAGTTGCTGGTATTTAAAAAACTTATCGGTTATATCATCATAAACATAAAAACCCGAATTGCTGGAGAAGATGATACGCTCATTTAATTTAAATACATTGATATTATAGCTGCCCGGCAGGCCGTTATTCTCGTCGTAATATTTGAGCGAGGTTTGCCTGCGGCCATCGCTACTCAGCGTAATTTTATAGATGCCTTTGTAGGCGTGGCTTACCCAAATATTTCCCTTACCATCCGGCTCGATGTATCTTGAAGGTAAAAAATTCTTCACTTCGTAATCATACAGCCAGTTACCCTGCGCATCTTTGCGGTAAAACGCGAAGCCTGTGTAGGTGCCCTGTATCAGCAGGTCATTGCTAAACCGCTTCATTATCCAACCGCCGCTTACCGTTGATATTTTGCTTATACCATCATTGTTTACCTGGAATGTGCCGTCGTTGTGCCCGCACAGCAGCTTGCCGTCAAACAGCGAGAGGTCCCAAACCTGCCCCTGCGTGCCCGGTATAAACTTAAAATCGAACGATTGAAAGAGTTGCTTGTTGCTGGCTGATACCCAGTCGCTGTAAAACAAGCCCTGGTTGGTGCCTAAATAAATTTTGTTGTTATAAATAATGCTGGAGTATACGGTACCGAACTTACCGCCCTTATCAAAATAAAAATACAGCGGCGATATTACCTCTATACGGTCAACCCCGTTATCAAGCCCGGCCCAAAGGTTTTGCTGGTTATCAAGGTACAGGCTTAGCACGGTATTGTTTTGCAACCCGCTCGACTTATTAATGTGCTGCACCACATTACCGGCGGCATCAATAATAATAATGCCGTTAAGTATGGTACCAAAGGCAAAGTAGTTGCCGGGTATGGCTACACCATTATTAAGCTGGTTACTTTTTAAAAAGCCGTCGGCCCGGGTTTTCCAGGGGGTGATGGTTTTGCCATCGTACAGGTACAGGCCATTTTTTGAGGTAGCTATAATATACCTTGTGTTATCAAATGGCAGTATGGATAACACCCCCGTTTGCAATACCGGGCTACCGGGTATAAGGGTTAATTTATTGTCGTTACCTAACTCGTAAAGCCCTTGGTTAAGCTTTTCAACCAAATACCGGTTACCTGCTTTAAGCAGGAATAAATAAGGCGACTGCTCACGGATACCGGTTACTTTACCATTCCTGTAAATATATATCACCCCAAACGACTGGAAGATGATGCGGTCCTTATCGATATATATCTTCCAAACCTCCTCGTTAAGCTTAACTGAATTAGGGATTAGCTTTACCAGCGAGGTATAGGTAAAAACACCGTTCTTATTGTTTTGCCAGTAACCTATTTCGCCGAAAGCGCCGGTATATATTTTGCCGTGCCCATCGGCGGCTACAGCTCTTACTATTAAGCCATTGGGTAATTTATACAACTGCCAGTTGCGTCCGTCAAATGACAGCAACCCTTCGGAGTTGGCAAAATACATGATGCCGTTACCGTCTTTGGTTTCGGCCCAGTTTTGGTTGCCGGCCTGGTACGTGCTTTTGGCATAGTTTTGCACATAAGGCACGCCAATGCTCCTGATATTTGCCGCGCCGGCAAAAAAAGGCATAAAACAAGCTAATACTAAAAAAAATAATGATCTGGATAAAACTGGCATACGTTGCTTTAGAAATTGGCTGAATGCAGTTTGTTACCTTGGTTTGTAACAAACATTATGCACATATAAATATATTCCAAAAGTATAATATTTAAAAGTTATAATTGTTTGCCAATTTTATACAGGCCTGCAATAACCCGCTTATAAAACTTTCTTATTTATCAGCCATGAAAATAACTGTAATTTTTTTCTTTTTATGCTTATATACAACTGTTTGCAGTGCCCAAACTGCAAAAAACATAAAGTATGAAAAACTGGAATTAAAAGGCGAAACACCGGTTACACTGGAGTTAGCTTATGTGCCCGGTTTTACAAAAAAATACTCGGCCATATTAATGCTTGGCACATTAAAGCCCGAAGGTAAGGACATGAAGCTGCCTGACTGGAGCCTTAACCTTATCAACGAGGGGTATATGCTTGCCGCTTTTACAGCGGTGCGCCCGCCCGACCCTGATACTGCACGCAGGCCAAAGTGGCTGGTGTTCGACCAGCGTTTTGCAAATTTATATGTAGAGATGGGCAAGTATGTGCCACAGTACGCGGGCAGGGTGATAGATTACCTGCAGCAAAACAGCCTGGCCGATAAATTTGGCTGGGTAGGCAGCTCATCAACCGGGATACCGGGTTTGGCAGTAGCTACCAGTGAACCCCGCCTGGGTGCTGTGGTAGCCTTTGTAAGTACCGGGGCTTACCGCGAGTGGCTCGAATCGTGGAAAACGAATAAATTGTGGAGCGGGAAAACCAACGAGCTATGGCCCGAAACCGAAGCCATACTGGCTAAATACGATCCTATTTTACATGTTAAAACTATGTTCCCCTGTGCAATATTGATGGTAAGCGGCGGTGGCGATAAAGTGGTTGATGCAAAAACGGCCCACTCCTTTACCGAAGCGGCAAAGCCCTATTATGTAACCGACCCCGAACGCCTTCGGCTGGTAGTATACGATGAGTATGGCCATAACCTGCCGCGGGACATTGTGCCGATGTATGTCGAAAGCTGGATGAGATTATATTTGCACCCCACTAATCCGCCGCCAAAACCTTTGGAAGCGGCAAAAGACCTTAAAGAAAGCGTTAAGCGCAGCAGTGTTACCGGGGCTGACCATAAGAAGGTGATGCAGGGGAATTAATCAAAAACAACTTCGGCCAGTGGTTTAATACCGGCAGCGTTTTGATTGTGCCTTTTAATTAAAATAAGGGTAAACCCAACTCCCGCAAGGGCCATAAATACGCCAACTAATGCAGGCGAGTTATAGCCAAACCCGGCTGCGATAGGCAGGCCACCAAAAAACGCGCCTAAGGCATTACCAATATTAAATGCAGCCTGCGTAACGGCTGCACCCAGCATTTCGGCACCTTTGGCGGTTTTTATCATCAGTATTTGTATAGGTGATGCCAGCGCGATAGAAAGCGCCCCGGCAATAAAGGTGAGGATAAGTGATATTACCTGGCTGCCCGAAAAGAAGTAGATAGCAAGCAAGGTTACGGCCATAGCCCCAAGCAGGAAGGCGCTGGCTTTCACAGGTTCTATCTTATCGGCCAGTTTACCACCTACAATATTGCCAACCACCATACCAAAACCGGCCAGCACCAATATGTAGGATACGCTGGTTGCCGAAAAGCCGGAAACATCCGTCATTAGCGGCGCTCTATAACTTATCCAGGCAAACAGGCCGCCTGTACCAATAGCTGTGGTTAGTATAATAAGCCAGGCCTCGGGGTTTTTAAAAAGGCGCAATTCCGACCGGGTATTGCCTGTGCGGTTAACGGGCAGGGCGGGCAGCCATAGTTTTAAAAATATCAACGTGACTATGCCAATAACGGTAACAATACCAAAAGTATAGCGCCACAAAAACTGGTGGCCTATATAGGTACCTAATGGCACGGTAAGCAGGTTTGCAATGGTAAGGCCGGCAAACATCATAGAAATGGCTTGCGCCTGTTTGTCCTTATCGGCCAGCCTGCTGGCCACTACCGAGCCCACGCCAAAGAATGCGCCGTGGGGCAAACCCGCAAAAAACCGCGCCAGCAATAAAGTAATATTGTTAGGGGCAAACGCCGAGAAAGCATTGAACACAATAAAAATGAGCATTAACGTCAGCAATATTTTTTTAGGTGCGTAGTTGCTGCTCAGCATCACCAGTAAAGGCGCGCCCACAACTACCCCCAAAGCATAAGCTGAAATTAAATGCCCTGCCACCGGGATGCTTATGTGCAGGTCGGCAGCTATATCGGGCAACAGGCCCATCATCACAAATTCGGTTGTGCCTATACCTAATCCGCCAAGGAATAAAGGAAAAATACTTTTTTTCAAAACAACGATCTTTATATAAATATGCCACCGGGGGCATAAAACAAAGGTATTGATTAAAAAGCCGGGGAAAATTAGATTAGTGTAAAATTTACACTATCTAATGGTTTAATACCGTATCAATAGTATTATTAATATGTATTATTCCCTATCTGCCGTGTAGATAAGTAGCATCGCAATAAGCCAAACACATGTAATTTATTTATAAAAAGTATTTATTGGGGCAAACTGCCTTTATTGCAACTATATATTACTTAATACGTACACCCGATACATAAACCCGGCCTGTTTATAATTATTTGGTTTTCAAAAAAATATAACCACTAAAATATATATTTGAAGGATTGATTTTATACCAGCCATTCTGTAAAATTATTTCTTGAAATACAATCGATTTCGATTACATCATTGCTACAAGCGTAACAGCAAAGCAAGTACCATTTAACTAACAGTAATGCCCTTTTTAATCAGTATGAAACACGTATACCGATCTATTATTCCGATACTTTTACAGCTTATCCCGCTAATTGCATTTTCGCAAAACTTACAACTAACATTTGAACATATTGGTGTTAACCAGGGCTTGTCGCAAGCCACGGTTAACTGTATAAAGCAGGATAGCAGAGGCTTTATCTGGATAGGTACCTACAATGGGCTTAACCGGTACGACGGGTATAATTTTAAGGTATTTCATCATGATGCTAAAGATGCGGGCAGCCTGGCCCATAATGCGATAAGAGATATTGTTGAGGATAGCAATGGCGATATGTGGATAGCCACGCTTGGAGGCGGGATTAGTAAATTTGACAGGAAAACAAACCGCTTTAAAAACTATACCCACAACGAAAAAACCAACAGCATAGCCAGCAATTATATCAATAACCTGGTTGAAGATAAGGGGCGGCTGTGGATAGGATCACGCGAGGATGGTGTAGACAGGATGGACATAAAAACAGGCAAGTTTACCCATTACCCTAAAATTAAGCTGGATACTACCGCCCTGAGCGACAATTTTATAACCACTATTTATAAAGACAGCAAAAACAATATCTGGATAGGTACCTTTTTGGGCGGATTGAACCTGTATAACAGTAAAACAAACAAGTTTACACGTTTTCAAAAATGGGGCGAGAAAAAAAATATTATCTCGTCAAGCACTATCAACTGTGTTTTTGAAGACAGCCGGAAACGTATATGGGTGGGTACATCAAACGGCTTAAACCTGTTTGTTAAAAAAGACAGTTCCTTCAGGCATTTTTTTAACGACCCAAAAAACAGCAGTTCGTTGCCGCATAATTCGGTGTTTGCAATAGGCGAAGATGCGAATCATAAATTATGGCTGTCGATGGAAAATCATGGCATAGCCATAATGGATGAACATGAAAACTTTATCAATTACCAGCATGATGCGATAGATAATTTAAGTTTGAGTAATAATACTTTTTACGCCATCACCCGCGATAAAATGGATAATATGTGGCTTGGCGGTTATATGAGCGGCGTTAACCTGCATAAAGCCATAACGCAAAAATTTAATCATCAGCGGCATACTTCCGGAAACAGCATTTCAAAAAACATGGTTACCGCTATACGTGAAGATAACAAAGGTAATTTATGGCTGGGTACTGATGGCGGCGGGCTAA
>JBDSIC010000371.1:0-3028 GCA_039918195.1 Mucilaginibacter sp. | reverse complement strand
GGCACGCAGGCCGCCTACATACTGGTAAACTACCTCGGCCAGGGTGCCTTTGAACGGTACACGGCCTACAATACCTTCCGGCACCAGTTTCTTTATATCATCCTCCACATCCTGGAAATAACGGTCCTTTGAACCTGATTCCATTGCCTCTATAGAACCCATTCCACGGTATGACTTAAAACGACGGCCCTCATATATAATACTTTCGCCAGGTGATTCCTCAACACCGGCGAATAATGAGCCAGCCATAATAGAACCCGCACCTGCCGCTATGGCTTTGGCAATATCGCCTGTATGCTTTATACCGCCATCGGCGATAACAGGTACACCTGTGCCTTCCAGTGCCTTAGCGCACTCATATACAGCGTACAACTGCGGAACGCCCACACCGGCAATAATACGGGTAGTGCAAATAGAACCGGGACCGATACCAACCTTAACAGCGTCGGCGCCTGCATCAACAAGGGCACGAGCCGCATCGCCGGTGGCTATATTGCCTGCAATAACCTGTAAGTCCGGGTGCTTGGCTTTTACTTCTTTCAGTTTATCAATAACACCTTTTGAGTGACCGTGAGCGGTATCAATAGCAATAACATCCACACCGGCTTTTACCAGTGCATCTACCCGCTCCATAGTATCTGCGGTAACACCTACAGCGGCACCTACCCTAAGGCGACCATGCTCGTCCTTACAGGCATTGGGGAAGTTCTTAAATTTTTGGATGTCTTTAAAGGTGATCAAACCTATCAGCACGTTGTCTTTATCAACAACGGGCAGTTTTTCAATTTTATGGTTTTGCAGTATTTCTTCTGCTTGTATCAGTGTAGTGCCTTTGGGGGCAGTTATCAGGTTTTCCTTGGTCATTATATCCTGCACCTTCTTGGTACCGTCCTTCTCAAAACGCAGGTCGCGATTAGTGATAATGCCTTTTAACTGGCCGGTGCTGCTAACAACCGGTATACCGCCTATACTGTACTCCTTCATTATTTTAAAGGCATCAGCCAGCACAGCGTTCTCATTAAGGGTAACCGGGTCCTGTATCATCCCACTCTCCGAGCGTTTTACCTTGCGTACTTCATCGGCCTGGCGCTTTATGCTCATATTTTTATGCAGCATGCCTAACCCCCCGGCCTGCGCCATAGCAATGGCCAACTGCGCCTCGGTAACGGTATCCATAGCAGCGGACACCAACGGAATATTTAACCTTATTTTTTTTGTAAGATAAGAACCGGTATCAACCTCGCGCGGCAATACTTCCGAGTATGCGGGGAGTAAAAGCACATCATCGTAGGTTAAACCTTCGGCAACAAATTTTGAGAAGTCTGGGTGCATAGCAAACAATTTTAGGAGTTATTATTTGCCGGGCAAAGGTAGTAGTTTTATACTTATTTTACAAACAGTATTAATGTGCAGGTATGCGAATGTGCAGATACGCAAACGAATTAATATTAATATGACTTACAGATGTGGATTCAGATATCCGGACGTGCAATGTGCAGATAGTTTGTGCTGTTAATAATAATTTACAAATGCAGACTCAATCCCTTATATCATTTCCATATCTGCACATTCGCACATTTGCACATCCAACCACCCGTATATCTTTTAAAACTTCCCTACTATTACCCTATAAAATTTACCAAAATCCAAATACTTGTTAGCCAAAGCCTTCAGTTCTTCTGATGCTATAGTTTTTACTATTTGTGCATAGCGTTCATAATAATCGTAACCCAACCCCGAGAAATATAGGCTTTTAAATTTATCGGCATGTGAGAATACATTTTCTAAACTGCCGAGTAACGAACCCAACAGATAATTGCGGACTAAGTTCAATTCTTCCGCAGGTATAAGATCTTCTTTCAGTTTATTTACCTCTTTTTCTATTTCGGTAATCGCGGCACTGCAAACGTCGGCGCCAACTTCGGTAGCAATAAACCACGTACCGGCATGTTTTAAAGGCGATATACCCGAACCAATACCGTAAGTATACCCTTTATCCTCGCGAATATTATTCATAAGCCTCGAACCAAAATAGCCGCCCAACACGGTGTTCAACACCTGCAGTGCCGGAAAATCCGGGTGCGAACGATTGATAGCCGTAATACCCAGCCTGATGGCCGATTGCAGCGCATCTTTTTTCTCAGTGTAATAAAAATGCTCTTCTGCAGGCTCAACAGCGGGTTGCGACAGGTCGGCTTGCTCCGTGTAATTTTTCCAGTCGGCACCAAATGTCCGGGTTAACAGGTCAAGTGTCTGAGGCTCTATTTTACCCGAAATAATGAGCGTACAATTTGACGGCTGGTACATTTTGCGGTAGTGCGCCAGCAGGTCATCGCGTTGCAGAGTTTTATAATCTTCAGCATCGGCAGCAAAACCATAAATGGTATCGCCATGTAACGCTTTATTAAACAGCCGGCGGGCAACCACGTCGTTCTTTTGCAAAGCCACCTGAAGTTTTTGCTGCTGGTTGCGCACAAATGTTTCTACCTCTTTTTGGGGAAATATAGCATTGGTAAGCACATCCATTACCACCGGCAGGGTGCTGCCCAGATGCTTGTTCAGAGTATACAATACCACCTGCGAATTATCAAAACCATATTCAGCCTGTAAAAAGGCCCCGTAAAAATCTATCCTGTTAGCAATCTCGGCAGCGGTTAATATTTGCGTGCCCTCAGTGATCAGGGCATTAGCAGCCATATTAAGCAATGGTTTTGCAGGATCGAACCGCAGGTTACCAAATATCCACTCAATACGTACCAGTTCCTGTCCGCCGGAGTTAAAGCAAAATATGTTACAGCCATTGTCCAGCTTTATGTGCTGCGGCCTTAGCAGGGTAATATCGTTAATGGCATTAAAGCCGGGTGCTATTGTTCTGTCAAGCATTTTTTAGTTGTTGGTTATTGGTCTGTTGTTATTAGCTTCGTCCTCCGGAACTAACTCCTCTGCCAAATAAATTAATGTTGATGAATTATCCTTCCTGAATAACTTGTTGGCCAGGTCGTGTATCTGCTCCGATGTTACTGCCAGG
>JBDSIC010000370.1:0-11456 GCA_039918195.1 Mucilaginibacter sp. | reverse complement strand
ATGTTAGAGCGGACGGGTAAACCGTAACGGCCCTTAAAATTAAAGTACGGGGCAAAGGTTACGCTTGATATATAGGTGGTTTTACGGTTGCCCAAATAAAACCCCGCGGTTGTGGAGGTAAATAAGGCCTTGCCACCACCCGGTACGGAGGAAGATATTGGAAGAAAGGAAAAATAAACAGACTTATCTTTTTCAGCTTCTACTTTACGCGGACTAACATTAAAAACCGAGCGCACCACATCAATAAGGTCGCGCTGGTCGTCATGTATAATTGTATTAGCAGTGTCTTTTACCATTGATGGCTGTGCCCAAAGCAGGCAGGGTAACAGGCATAATAAAAGGACAGCTAAAAAAAGTTTAGACATATATCGCTTAAACGGAAAAAACGGCTATTCCGTTTAACGTTAAATATTTTTATTGTTTGTGTAATATACCAATAAAAAAGCCGCTTGTAGTAAGATACACGCGGCTTTTTTCTTTATTATTGATTTTTTGTAGTGGTGGTTTTTTTATAGGTGGTAGCTTTCTTTTCCTTTTTCATCCGCTTTTCGTTACCTATAACATAGCCGGTGCCTGCACCCAGCGCGCCGCCTATTAGCGCCCCTTTAACATTGCCGCCAACTAATCCGCCCACTACGGCACCGCCGGCCCCGCCAATTATAGCGCCCTTGCCCTGCGAACTTATCTCTTTTTTCTTTTGCTGCTGTGCGAAAGCACTATCGCCTGATGATACGAATAACGCTATAACCAGGCTTGTACATATTGCTAACTTTTTCATGGTTCTAATGCTTATGTTTTAATTACAGTAACATAAGCAAATAACAAGCCAATAAGCAGTAATGATTTAACCTGTTGGTAATCAAAATGATGGGTTAATTATTCCGGATGTTGTTGAATTTGTCCCTGTACTCTTTAGGGGTAAGGCCAACGCCTTTTTTAAATAACTGCCTGAATGATTTTACATCATTATAACCCGAATTATACATCACTTCGCTGATGCTTTGGTTGGTTTTTTCGAGGAGTTTTTTGGCCCCTTCCAGGCGGGTGCGCTGCAGGTATTCGATAGGGGTTATGCCGGTGGCATGTTTAAACCGGCGCACAAAATTGCGGCGACTTGATGGTATGTCGCCTATGATCTCTTCAACCGTGGCCGATTTTGGGTACAGGGTTTCCATACGCTGCTGGGCATCAGATACCAGGTTATCGGTATGGTCTTTACCCGGCAAAAAGGTGGCAAAGTAATTTTGCCTGTCGCGGTCCATATCAATGGCGAACAGTTTGGCGGCCTGTACCGCTATTTCGCGCCCACAAAATTTCTCAACCAACAGCAGCAGCAAATGGAATGTATTGGTGGCCCCACCACTGGTGTATACGCCTTCATCATGTGTCAGCACATTATCCGGCTGTACATCTATTTCGGGGAAATTTTTTGCCAGTTCGTAAGTGGCCAGTACATGTGTGGTGGCCTTACGGCCATTAAGCAAGCCCGTTGCAGCCAGTAAAAACGCGCCGGTACAAAAGCTGGCTACTTCGGCTCCCTGCCGGTATTGCTGTTGTATCCAAGGGATAAAATGGCTGTTGCTGCCAATGGCCTCGTTAATGTTGGAATAATCGGAGCTAAATGCCGGGATAAGTATAAGATCGGTATCGCCGGCGTTAGCGGTTTTAAGGGTGGTGTAACGGTCATGCACTACCAGCATTTCGGGCTCGTTGCTTATCACCCGGATATTAAACGCGGGTGTTTGTTGTTTGCGGATATAAAAGCTGTTCACACTTTCAAAAATATCCAATATGGCGGCAATACTTATCGGGCGGCATTGGCGCGTGTAGAGCAAGGCGATGTTTATCATTAGTATAGGTAGCAGTTAATAGAGCTAATTTATAAATTATTTTGTCTTGTTTACCCCCTTAAGTTGACATTTATCACCTTTTGCACCAACAGGCAACTTTGTAATTTTACAAAACACAATATCATGAAGCGCCCGCGCTTCATGAAGCCTTACGGGACAATACGAAAAAACGCTACATACAAATAACATTTAACGGCAGTTTCTGCCGGCAACATATGCTGTTCAATTTAAGTTATTTTAAATATACACAACACACCCACACGGACGGTATAACGCACCAGGTGTTTATCAGATCGACCTTACAGCGTGTTTACTATGCGTTAACAGAACAAGAGGGGTTAACGCAGTGGTGGATACCCAAAGCGACAGCAAAGCCCGAGGTTGGCTTTATCAACCTGTTTGATGAGGGCACGGACGGCATCACCCCGATGGAGGTTACCGTGCTGCTGCCCTACGAGTATGTGGAATGGAAATGCCTGCTGAAAGACGAATGGGCCGGTACCATAGTGAGTTTTGAAATTATTGAAAATAATGGCGCGGTAGTGCTTAACTTTAAGCATAGTGGCTGGGCAGGCGAAACTGAATATTTTTCAGTTTGCAACTTTCACTGGGCAAGGCATTTGCTGACGCTGAAAACTTATTGCGAAACAGGCAAAGGCCTGCTCGATAGCTCAAAAAGAAAACCGGCGCAGGTTAGCTGACCGGGTAAATTAATAATTATGAAAAATATAATAGTAATAGCATTCACTTTTATAGTGCTGACATCCTGCAGCAAACCCGCTGATACAGGCGAAAAGAACATCGCGGCAGCAAAAGAAGTGTTCGCGGCGTTTAACAGCCATAGCTGGGAAAAAATGGCGGCATGCTATACAGATACCGCTGAATTTCTCGACCCATCCTTTGGCACATCCTATATAAAGAAAACCCGGCAGGAAACAGCAAAGAAATATGCAGCTATGCAGCAAATGTTTCCGGATATTAAGGATGATATAACAGATATAACTGCCGCGGGCGACCGGGTAACAGTTCAGTTTATATCAAGCGGCACGCCTGCCGGCAGTACTAAATGGGAATTGCCTATATGCACCGTGCTTACGTTTAAAGATGGCAAGATTATTAAAGATGCTACGTACTATGATAACCAGTAAATAAAATTGACATTTGACTTATACTGCTTTAACATTAGTTTAGATAAAACAAGGCATCTTTGCAGCAAAAGGCTCAACCACTTTACTGCATGACCAAACAACGTCACTTTTTTTTAATACTGATACTAGGGTCATTAACAGCCCTTGCGCCGTTTTCTATTGATATGTACCTACCGGGTTTCCCGGCGATAGCCAAATACCTGCACACGGATGTGCCGGGGGTGGCGCTTTCTATTTCGAGTTTTTTTATTGGATTGGCCGCGGGGCAGTTATTGTATGGCCCCCTACTTGATAAGTTTGGCCGTAAAAAACCACTTTATATTGGTTTAGGAATTTACATCCTCGCATCTTTTGGCTGTGCCATGGCTACATCCCTGCAAGGCCTTATTATACTGCGTATTATACAGGCGTTGGGCAGCTGCGCGGCGGCGGTTGCCTCTATGGCTATGGTACGCGACCTGTTCCCCGTAAATGAAAATGCTAAAGTTTTCGCCTTACTGATGCTGGTAGTTGGCGCATCGCCCATGATAGCCCCCACTATAGGTGGTTATGTAACCGCCGGGCCGGGCTGGCAATGGGTTTTTATTATACTGGCCGGAATGGGCGTGGCCATATTAGTCAGCGTGATATTCTTTTTGCCGGATAGTTATATACCCGACAAAACCTTGTCGCTAAAACCCGGGCCGATCATCAGCAGTTTTTTGGAGATATTTAAAACCCCGCAATTTTATACCTACACCTTTACCGGTGCGTTTGCCTTTTCGGGCTTGTTTGCTTATGTAGCAGGCTCGCCCCTGGTGTTTATGGAAGTATATGGCGTCAGTGATAAAATGTACGGCTGGATATTCGGCGGCTTATCGGTGGGCTTTATCGGCTCGAGCCAGCTAAACAGCCTGTTATTAAAAAAGTATACCAGCGAGCAGATAGTAAAGGTATCATTAAGTGCGCAGGCAATTGTCGGCATACTATTCCTGGTATTTTCGGCAGCTGGCTGGCTGGGTATTTCTGGGACTATCGGCATGATATTCCTTTTCCTGTGCACTATAGGTATCACTAACCCAAACACGGCTGCACTTACGTTAGCGCCTTTTTCAAAAAACGCGGGCACAGCGTCTTCATTACTCGGTGCATTACAGTTAGGTATAGGCTCGTTGATTTCCACGAGCGTAAGCTTATTTAATACCCAATCGGTAACACCGCTGGCTGCTGTATTATGTATTACCGCACTTATAGCGTTTGCCATATTGTTTACCAGCCTGAAAGTAAATAAAGGGCGCTTTGTAGCGACGGATGGCAGCGGGGTGGTAGTGATACATTGAGTTTTATACTCACCCGGTCAAAAAATAAGATAATTTTTTCACCCTCTTTGCGCAGCAGAGAGGGTCGGCCAGCGCAGCGTAGTCGGGGTGAGTTAAAATAACGGACTACAACCTATCAACTACTCCGCCTTCACCGCCGCCACTCTCGATCCGTCATCGCCTACGGTTTCAAATATGATCTCTTTGTCGGTAAGTTTTGATACGTAGAAGGAGAATTTGCGGGTTTGGCCACCTTCAAGCAATTCGGTGTAGTGGATATTATTACCATTGGTTTCAAAGCTGCCGTGCGACAATAGCTCACCACCCCACATGATCTGTAGTTTGTTTCCTTTGCTAAATTCGATGTAAGGTTTCATTTCCGACAGTTCAAGGCGTGATACACTGTCTACGGGATTTGCCTCTGGTTTAAATACTTTGATATAGTTCCATTTACCGTATAGAGATTCGGGTTTTATGGATGATTTGCAGGAAGGAAGCATGAGGAAGAAAAGTATAGCCACCGGGACAGATATGATCTTAAGCATGTTGCCGGTCGCTATTTTTTCAACTGCCTTAACTCAGTCTTTAATTCCTGTACCTGTTCTTTAGCTTGCCTGCTCTCTAAGTAGAAGTAAATGGCAAGGCCTAAAAATAATTTACCCAGCACAAATATCGCGGCTAATACCCATTTCCAAACCTTGTGTACCCGCATGTGGGTCGATTCAGATTCTATATCTATATAATCCGGACCGGATTTATTTTGTTCCTTCTTTTGCGATAGTTCGCGGTATATTTCAGGCCCGCGGGATTCGCGGAGTATGATCTCGTCTATTTCCTTTTCAATTTTATTCCAGGTGTTGGCAGGTGGGGTAACAGCCATTTGCCCGGCAATGCGTTCCATATCTGTTTCCAGTTGCTTAAGCGCGTCCCTAACATCGGGGTGCTTTTCGGTCATGTACAGCACTTCCTTTGCCTCCTCGTCGGTTGCACAGCCTAATATGTAGGTTTCTAATATCCCGCTGTTAATATACTCACGCATCCCCGTTGTTTTTTCTGATGATAGAAAATGCCTCTTTCAATGTTTTTCTAACCGTATCTTCTGTCATATTAAGTTCCGCAGCCAATAGCGCCGTTTTTTTGCCGTGGTAGTGTACCCCGCAAAAAACCTGCTGCTGAAGTAATGTCATTTGTGTGGTATGCTTGTTTAACGGTGCGCAATCTTTCGTGGTTTCAAAATAACCCGAAAGCTGTTTGCGCGCCACCAGCTGCAGCTTGCAATATTCGTTGCTTTCCTGTTTGGAAAACTCCTCCAGACGCAATGCAACTTCCTTAAAAGTATCAACAAGGTATTGCTCTGCCTGCTTTTCATCGTTAACTACGCCAACAATATAACCCAGCAACAAGCCCGCATATTTATTATACAGGGCTTGTACAGCCTGTGTTTTAAGTTGCGTTGCAGTTTGAAGGTATTGTAAACGTGTATCCAAAGAAATTACTTTAGTTATAATAGCAATCCAAATATATCAAATTATATAATTTGTAAACAGGCTTGCCCAAAATTGTCAATCTAATTATTTGGTAATAACGGCATTGCCGGTAATAGTTATGGGAATAAGCATACCGCCGGGCAATTGCGTATTATCTTTTATTTGGAGATGACCTTTTATTAAGCGGCTTATTTTGGCCCCGGTTACCCAGCCGGTGGCCTTGTCGCCTTGTATGGTGACAGACATATTGCCTCCCAAACTATATTTTACAGGCATTTGGTTAAGTTGGGCATTAGTATCCTTATCGCCGGTTTGTATAATGGTTAGGCCTTCAATACTATAGCCCGAAGCCGCTATACCTTTCAGTATATATAACGTATGGAAGTTTACAGGTACGGGCGCTTCCTGTTGGCTGTCTATCGACCATTTGTCATTGGTATTTACCGGGGATGAAGGGAAAATATAGGTACAAGGTTCCAGGTTGCTCTTAAATGCCTTTTCGCCTAATAATTGTACTATTTGGTGCATGGCCTGTGCCCTTTGTTCTTCGGGCACAGCAGTAAAGGTTTTCGAAATAGTTGAAATTAAAGAATCAAGCCTACCCAATGAAACTATACGGCCTGTTCTTGCCATCACAACCAAAAATGACTGCGACTTTAATTTAGAAAGTATGCCCTCATAAATATCTTTAGCCCCGCTTGCCGAACCGGCATTTATCGTACCTATAGGCAGGTCCATTTTTAGGGCGAGGCTGTCGTAACTCACCTGCATATCAAACAAGGTATCGCGTATGGCGCTAACTTTAAATGAAATTTTCGCCGTTATGTTAAAATCGCTTTCGAGCAGGTTGCCGTTAATGGTTTGTACCGTTTTTAAGTTTGACGTGCTCGTTAAATGATAAGTTTCCCCCGTAATAAGGTTTAAACGCAGCTTTGCCTTTTGAGCCTTAACATTTAAGCAAGTGATCAGTACAAAAAAGAATAGCAGGCAGGCCTTTGTCATTATCAAATATATTAAAATGGTGCTAATTGCATTTGCAGCATTATCAACACAACCGATAAATAGATGATTTTGCTTTTCAATTTTTGCGATATATATTATTCAGCGCATTGAGAAACAGGAAGCATATTAAGCATGGTGTATATTTTAATGAACAGTTTACCCAAGATGCAAGCAACAATATCTCATGTCCACCTGTTTTATTTTAGTTTTACGAAAGTTGTTTTAATACTTAGTTAAGTTTAGAACCTGTCGGAATAAAAAGTGCACTTATATTTATATTAATGTTTAAATGTGCTTTTATGGCAGGTATTTGGGTATTCTGACTGTAGCTAAACTATTACAACATGAAGTCATATCACATTTATAATAAATACAAAATAGGGATACACAAAGCTAAACAGTCGTTTGGCCACTACGAAAAATACAAAAATTGCTTCTCTATACGCTCCATGGATAATGAAATGGGCGAGATATTTATAAAGTTAGGGTTACACTACAGTAAACTAATGCACCTGGTTACCGATCGCAATAAGAATAGTGAAATTAAAGGCGAGCCTGATTTGGTTAGCATTGATGAGTGCGAAAAGCTACTAAAAGAAAAAGCGTCGTTTTTTAATAACATTATCTGTTTTCTTGAGCGTAACGAAAAACGTATTATAGAATTACTTAACAGTGGAACCATTGATGCGATGAGTAATGAAGTTAACGCCATTGAAACGAATGTAACCAATGCTGATAAGGTAGTTAACCGCATGGATAGCATGATAATATCATCGCAGCAGATATATACTGTGGGTTAGTTTAAACCGGCCTGACCGCGAAGTATCAATAAGATAAAATAACCATCACCGGGTAATGGTCAGACGGCACCCTTAATTTTAGCTTCACATCAGCAGGCGAGGGGCCGAAATAAGTATCACTTAATATACTATAACGTTCCGGTTTAAAGTTTTTGGTGACAAAAATATGGTCTATCCGGCTATCGGTATGCACATTAGCATCAAACATGTTGAAGGTGCCGTTGGTAGCATACTTAACAGGCGACAATTCATACACATCCTTTACTATACCCGAAGTATTTATAACGGCGTAGCTTTCGTTCAATTGGTCGCTGTTAAAGTCGCCGGTTAATATTACAGGCGAGTTACCTGCTATTTCCCTGATTTTTACCAACAGCAATTTTGCACTCTCGCGGCGGGCCTCTACACCCACATGATCAAAATGGAGGTTAAAAAAGTAAAATTTAAGCCCGCTTTTAACTTCCTTAAATTGCCCCCACGAACAAGTGCGCGGAAACATGGCATCCCAGCCCTTAACAGGCTTGTCGGTAACTGGTGCAAACCAAAAGGTGCCGTTCTTTATTAAGGTAAATTTGTGTTTTTTATAAAAGATGGAGGCATACTCGCCGCCCTGCTTGCCATCATCGCGGCCGTTGCCTATATAGGTATAACCGGGCAGCGCGTTAAGCATATCCTCCTGCTGAACATACTTGCCTTCCTGTGTACCAAAAATATCAAAATCGTGGAATTGAATCAAATTTGCTATAACAGGATACCGCTGTTTCCAGCCATCACCCTGTAACGAGTCGCCATCATTTTTATAGCGTACATTATAAGTAGCCACCCGTAACTGCTGTGCTGATGCCGATAAGTGTATCAGTACAAAAGCAGTGATTAGGAGCCTCATCTTCATAACCTACTTATTTTTCAAACTGTCGGCCTGTGCCTTTTCGCGTTTCTTGAAAAATCCTCTTAGCAAAAAGTTATGCTGCAAGGCTTCCAGATTGTCATTCAATTTTACAGAGCTTTCCTCCAGGTTGTTAATGGTACTTTGAACCTTCACTGCAGATTTACGGTCGTTAAGTAATATGCCCAGGGCGTTATCATTGCTGTTTAGCTTGTTGCTGGCCTTGTTCAGGTTATCAGTTAATGTAGTGGCATTAGATGCTGCCAGTTGTAGCTGGCTAACCGCGCCGCGTATACGGTTAAAGGTAACGGTATCGGTAAGCAGGTTATCGGCAAAGCCACCTTTGGTGTTCATTTTATGGCTAAACTGGTCAAGCTGTACCGCCATGTTTGATGCGCTTTGCGTGGTTGCCTGTAAATTCCGCATGGCGGCACGCAATTGCATGGCCATGCTGCTATCCGCTAATAAAGCGCCTACGGTGCCCTTGCCCTGTAATATTTGGCTGCTTAGTTGTTTAAAATCTTTGGTAATGGCCAGCAGGTTTTGGTTGTTTTGCTGTAAGGTAGCCATCATATCTTCTGTCGACAGCAACTTTTCTGATTGCAGGATATCGCCATCCTGCACCACCGGTGCATTAGGGCTGCCACCATCTATTACAATTATCTTGTTGCCTATCAGACCGTCCGAACTGATGCGCACACCTGCGTTGCGGTGTATGTATTCCTGCACCTTGGCATCAATATTCATCACCACGTCAACCTCCGAAACACCGGCAAAGCTAATTTCTTTAATAGTGCCCACCTTAACGCCCGAGAACCAAACGTTACCGCCTTTTTTTAAACCGGCAACATCGCCAAATCTCGACCGGATGTGTATGCTTTTAACAAAGGCTTTTTGTGAGCTGCCTAATGTAAGTACCCCCAAAACAAATATCACCAACCCTAAGGCGATGAATATGCCTACTAAAACCGCTTTTTTTCTTTCCTGAGCATCCATATGTATGGTATGTTTTAATATTTTATTGTATAAAGTTATAATCGTAAAATGGTTTTACCCGCGCATCATCCGTTTCAAAAACCTCGTCGAATGTGCCCACGCGCTGAAACTGACCATCTAAAAGCATGGCTATCCGGTCGCCGGTACTTTTGGCACAGGTCAAATCGTGCGTAATTATGATAGACGAGGTATGATAGCGCTGCTGCACTTGGTTTATCAGGTCGTTTATTTCAATACAGGTAATTGGGTCAAGCCCTGCTGTTGGTTCGTCATACAGCATGATCTCGGGGTTAAGTATCAATGTACGGGCAATACCTATACGCTTTCGCTGCCCGCCCGAAAGTTCTGACGGCATCTGGTTAATGGTTTGCGACAGGCCCACCGCGTCAAGCACGGTTTCCACATTGGTATCTATCTCGCCGCGGGTAATGCCCTTGCGGTTGCGTACCAGCGGGAACTCCAGGTTTTTGCGTACGGTCATACTATCGTACAAGGCACTGTTCTGGAACGAGAAACCTATACGGATGCGCAGTTCCTGTAATTCTTTATCACTTAGCGCTAAAACATCATTGCCCAAAACATCAATGCTTCCCGCATCGGGCCTTAAAAGCCCCGATATCAATTTTATCAGCACAGATTTACCTGTACCCGAACGGCCGAGCACCACAAGGTTCTCGCCCTGGTAAAGGTCAAGGTCGATGCCGCGCAATACGTCATAATCGCCGAAGGATTTTTCAAGCCCCCTGATTTTTATAACGGAGTGATTGGGGTCGATATTTGGTGCTGCGTTTTTCATATTACCTGAACATGCCCGCTATTTGTACAATCAATACTTCTTCTATAAACACCAGGAACATGGCTATTACCACCGCGTTATTGGCCGCCTTACCCACACCTTCGGTTCCTTTGCTGGAGTTATATCCCTGGTAACAGCCCACAATGCCAATGGTAAAACCAAATACAATGGCCTTGCTTAATGATGCCGTAATATCAATAAAGGTAATAGGCTCAAACGCGGAGTCCATAAACGCGCTGTAGCTGGTGCCCTCGTTCCCGGCCACATTTAAATACCCTCCTAAAAGGGCTATAAGGGCCGAATAGGTGGCCAAAAGCGGGATGGTTAACGTTGTTGCCAGTATGCGTGTGCATACCAAATATTTAAAAGGCTTGGTGCCCGATACTTCCATGGCGTCTATCTGCTCGGTAACACGCATCGAGCCCAGTTCGGCACCTATGCTGGAGCCTACTTTACCCGCTGCTATCAGCGCAGTTACCAAAGGTGCCAAAGCTTTTAAAACGGCTATTGATACCAGCGAAGGCAGCCACGAGGTAGCGCCAAAATCAGTTAATGACGGCCGCGATTGTTTGGTGAAAATAAACCCGACAATAAACCCTGTTAACGATATTAATGCGAATGAACGCACGCCCACTTCGTAACACTGGCGCATGATCTCTTTAAATTCAAAAGGCGGCACAAAGGCTTCCTTAAAAAAGCGCCCTGTGAACGAGCCGACATTATACAGGTCGACAAATACGTTGGTGAACCGACTTTTTAGTTTCGGGATCGGTTTATTTTTCCGCGAAGTTGTTGTACTTGCTGTATCCATTAATGCGGCAAAGGTATTACTAATAGTGTTTACTTAATACCCCTTACTGTACAAAATGAACGCTAAGTTGTTTGTTGTTTGCCGAATATTAAATTAGGCTGACATTACATCACGGTTACCAACGGAAAATACTGCCGCCGGCTATTAAATTGTTACACAGGTATATCAACATATAAAATTTAAAACCTTTAGTGTTAATGTATACTTATTGTTGTTAAGCAAAGCATACAACACGGGCGCATACAAACAAAAATGGCTGCAGATATACGAAGGGCCAACCTGCAGGGCTGGAAGATTGAGGATACCGACGAAGGTATTTATATTGATATGCCTAACGTTACCGACCTTAAGCTGATACGTGAAACATCCCGGCTACCATAGC
>JBDSIC010000369.1:0-6658 GCA_039918195.1 Mucilaginibacter sp. | reverse complement strand
TCAGGCTTTCGCCCTCATCAAGATTCAGTTTTTTGCGAAGGCGGTAGCGGGCTACCCGCAGGCTGTCCTGCGAGATACCCAGCATGGTGGCAATATCTGCCGAGCCGAGGTTCATTTTCAGCAGGGCCAGCAAACGCATGTCGGCAGCGTTAAGATTACCCGAGTGTTTAGACAGGCTATCGAAAAAATGCTCATGCACCTGTTCAAAAATAATACGGAAGTCTTCCCAGTTCTTGTCCTTATTATGGTTGATGCTGATGAGGCTGAGCATTTGCTTCAGCTCTTTGCGCTGGTCGCGCTTATCATCCTTAACTATAGCATTTAGCTTGTCGCGCAACTCATCAAGCAACTGGTTCTTTTGTATCAGGTGCAGGGTATGGCTGGTTAGCTCTTTACCCTTTAATTCAAGTTCGCCTTTTAACACCTGGCGGTTTTGCTCATGCAGTTCCTGCTCGTTCTTTATTTTAAGCCGCTGCCGGCTAATAAAACTGATACACAGCAGCGCCGCAAGGCAGGCTATAACCCCCGCCGAAATGGCGACCACCCTATTAATTACCTTTTCGTTTTTAAAGCGGGCGATAGCGTTGTCCTTTTGTTCAATTTCAAACAGGGTTTGCAGCAAGGCTATCTGCTTTTCATTATCCTCGGTATATATTTTAAGGAATATGTTGCGGCTGGCCTCGCTGTAATGGTAGGCACTGTCGTTCTTGTTTAACAAGTTAAAGGCTTTAGACAGGTCGCGGTAGGCACTGCCCAACTGGTACTCATCATTAAGGCGCCGGGCAAGGGAAGCTGCGCGGTAGGTATAGGTTAATGATTCGGCATACCTGCCCGACTTCCGGTATACATCACCCAGGTTATTAATCACCTCAATTTGCGCCAGCTGGTTATTATTCGCCTTATTCAGTTCCAGCGCCAGGGTAAAGTATTTCAGTGCCGAATCAAGACGCAGCTTATCTTCATGCAAACTGCCCAGGTTCTCGTAAATTTTAGCCAAGCCCTTTTTGTCGTTTATGCCGGCATACTGCTGTAATGCCAGCTGCTGATACTTTACGGCCCGCTTGTAAGCATTCGTTTTCTCGTACGTTTGCCCTATAAAGCCATAAGTTTGCGCTATGCCGGCTTTATTATCCAGGGTTTTAAAAATACCAAGTGCCTGCAAATAAACTTTTGTAGCCGCCGGGTATTGCCTGCCATGATAATATGTTTCGCCAATACGGTTAAGGTTAAGCGCCAGTTTTAGTTCAGCATTCTCTTCCCGATATAGTTTATTGGCCTTAAAAAAGTTATCCAGCGCCTGCGAGTAGGCTGCCTGGTAGTAAAACAGTTCGGCTATTTTTTGGTAACTATCGGCAGCGGCAAGCATGTCGTTACGGCTTAAAGCATCGTTAAGCATCTGCCGGGCCTTAACAAAGGTTACCCGCGGGTCGGTATTGTCCGCAACGTTTTTACCGTCGTCAGATTTTGCATAGCTACTGCTAAAGGTACACAACAGCACTAACATGTTAAATCCTGCAAGCAAGCACAAATAACTTAACTTTTTATCACGTACTACTTGCTTCAACATCATCTATGGGCTAAACCTGAACTAAAGTAGCATCCGCATATTAAGAAATTGTTAAAACAGGTAATTGTTACATTACATAAAGCAAATGTGTGGAGTTGAGAAGTTGTACTGAAAGAGATTTGCTCGTATTTTACGAACGGCTTTAATCTTCTCAAAGAAAGCTGAAAACTAAATTATATTCAGGTTGATAAACCGTAATATCTCGAAAAGATCCCCTTCTGTCCTTTGATCAAAGCTTTATCAGCATCAATATGCGCGGTAATCCTTATACCGGCAATACTGCATGCCAACTCGTACAACGACAATTGCGCCGCCGCGCCCATTAAATATATAGTGCGGGAAGTATCAATATCCTTCAATTCAGAAGCTATTAACAGTCCGCTTAAATAATGAAAATTTTGTTGTTTAGGCATTTGTTTAAGCAACTGGTTGGTACGCACCATAAAAGCGGCATGCAGCAAATTATCCTGCAAACCGGCGTTTACACCTGCAGTAAAACTTTCACGGTTGGCAGTCTCATTAATATTTCCGCCTGCTTCTACCGAGGCTGATAGTATACTTTTGGTGGCCAGCAGATCAAAGAGTTCGCCCGTCATGCAGGTGTTAATACCGGTAACGTAATTACCAGATACAGTAATGTGCTTGGGATGTGTTCCAGGCATTATCAGTAATTTATCACGCTCATTACCAGTTAAATACTCGGCACAACCTACAGTTTTTGTTTCTTCGCCACGCATCACGTCATCAGCGGTGCAAGCACCCGAAATAATGATAATCGGATTGGTATCCTTACCGGCATCAAACACTTTCACTTCAAGGTCCGATCCGTCTAAACTAAATGGCATTTTTTTGTAGGGTAACTCCACCAGCCCAATGGTTGACGATGCCATGCCTGATAATACAACAGGTATATCATGCAGCGGTATGCTAACCTGCGCGCTTAATAACTTAATTTGCTGCTGAATAATACTAATGTAAAAAGCTTCCCTGCCCACCGGGTGGCCGCTTTGCTGCCAACTGTTATGGGTTGCTGCTATACCGCGCGGGTTTTTTACCTCGGCAATAACTACCAGGCTATCCGCCAGCACCAGGCGCAGCCTGAAAGAACTTGTGCCCCAATCGCAACTCAAAAATTTATCCATATTTTAATATGCAATATCGTCTTTTGTTTTCACACGCTCCACGCTTCCCACTAAAAACAGGTATGAGAAGGCACCCGCGAAGCCCAGCAACGCCACAAAAATAAGTGCGGGGGCAAAATTACCTCCGCTTACCAGTTCGCCAATAACTATCGGCACAATAATGCCCGATAGCTGCCCTATAAAGTTAAATACACCGCCGGTAACATCTATCAGGTGTTTCGGTGCCAATGTCGAAACAAATATCCAGGTTATAGACGCAAATCCAACGCCAAAAAAAGATAAGGACATAAAAAAGATGATGAGCGCCGGCGTATCTACGTAATTAGCGCCTATGATAACCGTAGATACCAATAAGCCTATAATAATTGGCCGTTTACGCGCCTTTGCAGGTGATACCCCTTTTTTAACCAAATAATCAGACAGGAAACCGGAACACAAAACACCGGTGAACGCGGCAAGATAAGGCACTGATGCCCAGTAGCCCGACTTAATAAAATCCAGCCCGCGGTAGTCCACCAAATATTTAGGGAACCATGTGAGAAAAAACCAGAGAGTTGAATTAACCGCGAATTGGCCGATGTAAATACCCCACAGTTTACGGTGCGACAGTACTTCGCCCAAATCGCTCCATTTAAATTTTTTAGTTTCGTTTTTGGTGCCTGCTTGTCTTTCCAGTATACCACCTCCACTGCTGATATGTTCCAGCTCGGCCTTATTGGTACGCGAATGTTTTAATGGGTCGCGATAGAAAAAATACCATATTATACCCCACAAAATACCTATTAAACCTGTTACTACAAATAATCCCTTCCAGCCTACCTGCACCTGTATACTCGATAATACAGGCATTAAAAAAGCCAATCCCAAAAACTGGCCCGAAGTATATATCGCGATAGCAAATGCCCTTTCATTATCAGGGAACCAGCTGCTTACCACACGGTTGTTGATAGGAAATGCCGGCGCCTCAAAGGTGCCGGTAGCCATACGCAGGCCAAAAAGCGTAGTAAATCCCCGTGCAAAACCCTGCATAAGGGTTGACAATGACCAGGTGATCAAACTCACCATATACAGTATGCGCGGACTAAACCGCTTTACCAATATCCCTCCCGGTATCTGGAACGCCAAATAGGTCCAGCTAAAGGCCGAGAAGATAAGCCCCATTTGCCTTGAGGTAAATTGATATTCCTTACTAATGTCTGAAGCGGCAACGGCCAGGTTACTCCTGTCCATGTAGTTGATCACCACGTTTACAAATACCAAAAACAGTATTTGGTAACGCACTCTTGTAGCTTTAAGGGCACCGGTAGCACCCTGCCCTACCATTCGGCCACGCTCCCATCTTTGTGACGCCAAACCGGGTTGCGCCAGTTGTGGCCAACAGCCGCCATCTTGCGTACATGCTCTTCATTGATCTCAATGCCCAATCCCGGTTTGTCGGGTATATTCACATAGCCATCTTTATATTCAAATACGGTTTTGTCTACTAAATAATCGAGCAGGTCGCTGCCCCGGTTGTAGTGTATGCCCAGGCTTTGCTCCTGTATAAAGGCATTATGGCAGGTAGCGTCAACCTGTAAACATGCGGCCAGCGCAATTGGCCCCAGCGGGCAATGCGGCGCGGCTGAAACATCGTAAGCCTCCGCCATCGAGATGATCTTTTTGCACTCGGTAATACCACCCGCATGCGATACATCGGGCTGGATAATGTCGGCATAGCCATCCTGCAGTAACTTTTTAAACTCCCAGCGCGAGAACATCCGTTCGCCTGTAGCTATAGGTATGGCTACGTGGTTGGCTATTTCGCGCAGGTCCTCGTTATTTTCGGGCAGTACCGGTTCTTCGATAAACATGGGTCGGAATGGTTCCAGTTCTTTAGCCAATATCTTTGCCATTGGTTTATGTACACGCCCGTGAAAATCAATACCTATCCCAAAATCAGGGCCGCCAGCTTCCCGCACTGCCGCAATACGGGCAATAGCAGTATCTATTTTAGCATAGCTGTCAACATACTGCAATTCCTCGGTGGCATTCATTTTCACCGCCAAAAAACCCTGGTCTTTCATTTGTTTGGCTGCTAAGCCTACTTGCGCCGGCCGGTCGCCGCCTATCCACGAGTAAACTTTCATTTTGTCGCGGGCTTTCCCACCCATTAACTGGTGTACGGGGGCGTTATAAAATTTACCCTTAATATCCCATAGCGCCTGGTCTATACCGGCTATAGCGCTCATTAATATAGCGCCGCCACGGTAAAACCCGGCACGGTACATCACATTCCAGTGGTCTTCAATATTCATGGGGTCCTTACCAACAATATATTCCATCAGCTCATCCACAGCTGCCTTTACGGTGGCGGCTTTCCCCTCGATAACAGGTTCGCCCCAGCCTATGATACCTTCGTCGGTTTCTATCTTTAAAAACAGCCAGCGTGGCGGCACCTGGAATAGTTCGTAGCTTCGGACCTTCATATAATAAAATTTTAGGCGTTTATTGCTTGTACCAATTTTTTCGCGTTGGCTGTAATTTCGGCTAAATAGGCTTCTGTAACAGGTAGTTTTGTATTCACCAGCGAGGTACCCATGCCGAAACCAACTGCCCCAGCCTTTTTATATTCGCCGACGTTTTGCAGGTTGATGCCGCCCGTGGGCAGTAATGGTATCTGCGGCAAAGGGCCGGCTATATCTTTTATATACCCGGGCGATGTGGCCGGGAAAACTTTTATGATATCCGCGCCATACTTATAAGCTTTAAATATCTCGGTAGCGGTATACGCGCCGGGAATGCTTACCACACCCAGGCCTTTCGCCACTTTTATCACCTCTTCATCCACCACCGGCGAAAGAATGAATTGCGCGCCTGCCGCCACAGCATCACGGGCTTCCTGTACTTCCAGTACCGTGCCCGCGCCTATCACCATTTTATCGCCCATTTTAGCCGATACTTCTTTGATGACTGCCAGCGGCTCTGCTGAGTTCATGGTGATTTCCAATACCCTGATGCCACCTGCATATAATGCTTCGGCTATTTTTAATACATCGGCAGGGTTAGCGCCCCTGATGATGGCGACAATTTTATGTTCTAATATTTGAGCGAGTACTGACATGTAATAGTTTATATAGCAATTTATTTGAGGCCGACCTTAAGCAGTTTATCAGCAGCCGTTATGAACAGTGTTTTACCATCAGCTGAAAACGCGCAGTTGGAGGTTATAACGTTGCTGATGATCCTACCCAAAACAACCCCATCCTTATTAAATATCCAAAACCCGCCCGGCCCTGATGAAAATACGTTACCATGCTTATCTATCTTAAAACCATCGGGCATCCTGAAATCCTTTTTAACATATTCAACGCCATTAAAAAATATCCTGCCGTTGGCCAGTTCCCCTTTTTTATTTACATCATAAATATACCAGTGTGGTTTTTGCGGGTCGGAGTTGGCTACCAGCAGCCTTTTTTCGCCGGGAAAAAAAGCGATGCCGTTTGGCCGGGTCAGGGTATCAACCAGCAGGGTAACGGTGCCATTCTTTGCTATTTTATATACACCCTGGTAAGGCGCTTCCTTTAACGTATCGTTAACATTTTTTTCGAGGCCATATGGCGGGTCGGTAAAATAAACATCGCCGTTGCTTTTTATCACTACGTCATTAGGGCTGTCAAATTTTTTGCCGTGATAGTTATTTGCCAGCGATATAAATACGGGTTTGGGGCTATCCACCGGCGCATCCATAATCGCTACACGCCTTTCGCCATGCTGGCATATTATTAGCTGGCCCTTGCCGTTTACCGCCAACCCGTTTGAACCTGTCTCGCCGCCACGGGGTTTGGTTTGGGTGTAACCCGATGGCTGTAAATAAAGCTCTTTGCCTTTTTGGGCAGTCCACTTAAATATGCTGTTGGCGAACACATCCGAGGCCAGCAGCATATTTTGGCTTTCTATCCATACCGGGCCT
>JBDSIC010000368.1:0-5572 GCA_039918195.1 Mucilaginibacter sp. | reverse complement strand
GCCAAACTGATCAGCGCTACGGCCTGCCATATATCGGTAGCGTACCTTGCCGATATGATGGGGACCACGCACAATGCAAATACCAGCATAGACGTTTTACGCGCTTTAAGCGGTGCCCAGCCTTTTTTTATCAAGTATGACGAAATGTATCCTCCGCCGATACTGCCTATCGTAGTAGCCGTGTATATTACTATTAGCGGCATGGTAGGTTTGGTAAGGTCGAGGTGGAATGTTTTGTTAAAATAATCGGGCAGCCATGTTAAAAAGAAATACCATATCGGGTCGGTCAAAAACTTGCCGATAACAAAGGCCCAGGTTTGTTTAAATTGAAACAATTTGCCCCAGCTAATTTTTGCGTCAGCAGCAATTTCGGTAGCGGCATCATCATTGATGAGGGCATACTCTCCCGGGTCCATGTTCTTCTTTTTTGATGGTATCTCGTAAAAAATGATCCAAAATACCAGCCAGATAAAACCAATAGCTCCGGTTAAAATGAACGCGGCCTGCCAGCCGTATAAGCCCAATATAAGCGGGATAAGTATTGGCGCGCTAACTGCGCCAATATTAGCGCCAGAGTTAAATATGCCTGTAGCAAAAGCCCTTTCCTTTTTAGGGAACCACTCGGCCACCGTACGTATAGCTGCCGGGAAGTTACCCGATTCGCCAACTCCCAACAACCCGCGCGCGGCAATAAACCCTAAAGAAGTTTTCGCGAAAGCATGCAGCATAGCGGCTATGCTCCAAACCGTAATGGAAGCTATATAGCCTATTTTAGTGCCTACCCTGTCTATCAGCCTGCCCGATAGCAGCAGCCCGGCGGCGTAGAACAACTGGAATACCCCGCTGATGTAGCCGTAAGTAATATTGTCCCAGCCAAATTCTTTTTCGAGTGTAGGCTTCAGGTAGCTAAGCACCTGCCTGTCGAGGTAATTAATTGTCGTGGCGAAAAATAAAAGGGCAACTACAACCCATCTGTAGTTACCGGTTTTGTTTTGTGACATTGATAAAGGTTTATTTACAACTTTGAATTATTTCAGTTATCTGTAAAGTGTCGTTATATAATTGGTCGTACAATTGGTTGTCTAAAACATTTTTGCTGATAAAATTACTTCCCAGCCCTACCGCACAAACGCCGGCGCTAAACCAGGCGAGTAGGCTTTCTTTGGTAAGGTCGACACCGCCGGTAGGGATAAATAACTGCTCGGGAAACAAATCACGTATGCTGCTGATATACTTCGGCCCAAGTATACCCCCAGGAAATATTTTTATAAGTGCTGCGTCATTTATCTGCGCTTTGAATATCTCGGTAGTTGTCATGCAGCCAGGTATCCAAAGTAAATTATGGCCATGTACAATTTTACCTACCGCAGGGTTCATTACCGGGGCCACCACAAAGTCGGCACCGGCGCTGATAAAGGTTTCTGCTTCTGCAACGGTTTTAATAGTGCCTATACCCAGGTGCAGGTCGGGCATTTCGGCCTGCTGCAATTTTTTCATAGCGATGAAATTATCCAGCGCCTGCGGGCCGCGGTTGGTGTATTCAAACACCCGTATGCCTGCTTTATACAGTGTACGCATAATTTGCAGGCTCACATCCGCATCATCATAATAATACAAGGGCAGCGAACCCTGCGCAATTATACTATCTAAAACCGCTTCCTTTTTTGTCATGACTTCATCCCTTTTATTATGTCTTCAACCGTTTGGGTAGTCGCATCGCTTTCAATAAAAAGCTTTTGAAAAGCGGCGGCTGTGGCAAATTCCAATATTTCGGCAGGGTCCCACCCGTTGTAAAAACCGTATATCAGCCCCGCCATAAAGCAATCGCCGCTGCCCACCTTATCTACAATTTTATCTGTTTGATATTCGTGCGAGCTATAAAATTTATCCCCCGTGTACAAGGCTGTATAATAGGTAATGTCATCCTTCGCATCAAACCGGAAGGTATTGGCCACCGTTTTACACTTTGGGTATTGCGCCATTATGTGTTCGGAAGTTGTTAGGGCTTCCTTTAAATAAATGCTTTTCTGCCCGCTTTCGTGGATATCTCCTTCCACTTCTATACCCAGCATGGTCTCGGCGGCCCAAACGTTACCCATTACCACATCGCAGTAAGGCACTAACTGCGTCATTATTTGCTGCGGTGTTTTGCCGTATTGCCAAAGCTTAGCCCGGTAATTTAGGTCGACCGATATGGTGATTCCCTTTGCCGACGCGGCCTGTAACACTTCCAAACATACATCTGCCGCGCTTTGGCTAACAGCCGGCGATATGGCGCTGAAATGGAACCAGCTTACGCCATCCAATACCTTATCCCAATCTATCGTGCCCGGCTGCAATTCGGCAAAGGCAGAATTGGCGCGATCATATATCAGCGCGTCGTTCTTCAGGTCTTTGCCTTTGGTTAAAAAATAAAGCCCTACCCTGCTGCCGTGGTAATACACGGGCGTTGTATCTATATTTTTTTTGTTGACATGCTCAACCAGTTGCACCGACATCCCGTTTTCCGGCAAAGCCGTAAAATACTGCGACGGCAAACCCCACAAGGCCAACGCGGTGGCCACATTCAGCTCGGCACCTCCAATGTAAAATGCCAGCCTGTTGGTGTTTAGCCAGTCGCCGGCCGCGTCAGGGGTTATCCTGAGCAACAGCTCGCCAAATGATAATATCTTACCTGTCATGCCTTATCAAACTCAAAGTAATTTTTAGCATTATAGTAGCATATATCCTGTATGATCTTGCCTGTCCATTGTATATCGTTGGGCATTTCGCCGTTCTCTATATCGTTACCAAAAAGGTTACACACTATCCTGCGGAAATATTCGTGCCGGGGGAATGATAAAAAGCTGCGCGAATCGGTCAGCATACCCACCATGCGGCTCACCAGCCCGATATTTGACAGGGCATTAAGCTGCCTTGTCATGCCATCCTTCTGATCTAAAAACCACCAGGCCGAACCAAACTGTACTTTACCGGCTACCGAACCGTCGTTAAAGTTGCCCGTCATGGCGGCGAACATCTCGTTATCAGCCGGGTTTAGATTGTATAGTATGGTTTTCGCCAGCCTGTCGTCGCTATCCAGCTTATCTAAAAATTTCGAAAGGTTCTTTCCCTGCGAAAAATCGCCGATGGAATCCCAGCCGGTATTGGGGCCGAGGTTTTTTAAAGCGCGGCTGTTGTTGTTACGCAATCCGCCTAAATGGTACTGCTGCGCCCAGCCTTTCTCCTGGTTCCACAAAGCAAATTCATACAACAAAGCCGATTTGAATTTCAATACCTCAGCCGGCAAAAGCGCTTTATTATTTTTTATTTTTTGGTAGATGCTGTTGATCTCTTCTTCGGTATAATCATCGGCATAAATATTTTCCAGCCCGTGATCTGCTACTTTGCAGCCATTGGCAGCAAAATGATCGTGGCGAAGTTTTAAAGCTTTTAAATAGTTGTCATAACTGTCTGCCGATATATTAGTAACTTCTTCCAGCTTGTCAATATATCTGTTCAGCGCCTCCAGATTATCAGCGTTCATCGCGTTATCCGGCCTGAAAGTTGGCAATAACTTTACTTCGGCACCACTTGCTTTTACCTGCTGATGGTACTCCAAACTATCCAGCGGGTCGTCGGTAGTGCAAATCACCTCGACGTTACTCTTTTTAATCAGGCTGCACACGCTAAATTCAGGCGTTAACAGTTTGGCCGAGCAATCATCATAAATGTGCTTAGCTGTAGCAGGCGACAGGAGTTCGTTTATACCAAAATAACGCTGCAGTTCAAGATGTGTCCAGTGGTAAAGCGGGTTGCGCAGGGTGTAAGGTATGGTTTCGGCCCATTTTTCAAATTTTTCCCAGTCGCTTTTGTTGCCGGTTATATAGTCCTCGTTAACGCCGTTTGCCCGCATGGCGCGCCACTTGTAATGGTCGTCGTAAAGCCAAATGTGGGTGAGGTTCTTAAAATTAATATCCCCGGCCACCTGGTGGGGCGGCAGGTGCGAGTGGTAATCAATAATGGGCATGCCTGCGGCGTACTCATAATATAATGTTTGAGCAGTTTTAGTTTGCAGTATAAAATTTTCGTCGAGGAAATTTTTCATGGTATAACCGCTATTAAGCAGTACAGTAATTACTGTTAGTTATCAAATAACGTCCTTTTTATGCCCAATTCCAAACCGCGCAATTCAGCCAGCCCTTTTAAGCGGCCAATGGCCGAATAGCCCGGGTAGGTTTCGTAATTAAAATCATCAAGCAGCTTATGTCCATGATCGGGGCGCATGGGTATGGCTATATCGGTACGGCCGGCTTCCTGCCGTTTCTTTTGCTCAATGATGACATTTTTCATCACCGCGTACATATCTGTGCTGCCGGTTAAATGGTCGGCTTCGTAAAAGCTGCCGTCGGCTTCGCGCTGCACATTGCGCAGGTGCAAAAAGTGTATATGCTGCCCAAGCCTTCTCACAATTCCCGGCAGGTCGTTATCCCCCCGTGCACCCAGCGAGCCGCTACAAAAAGTGATGCCGTTGCTTGGCGAAGGACAGGCATTAACAAGGTATTCCAAATCTTCCTCAGTAGACACAACGCGAGGCAAACCCAGTATCGGGAAAGGCGGGTCATCCGGGTGAATGCACATCTTTACGCCGGCTTCTTCGGCACTGGGTATAATTCCTTTTAAAAAGTAGGCCAAATTATTTTTTAAGGCCGCGGCATCTGTAGTAGCGGTATATTTTTGCAGGTGTGTTTTAAATTCGGGTATGGTGTACACTTTGTTGGTGCCCGGCAACCCTGCTAATATATTATTGGTCAGGTCCTGTATTTGTACTTTATCCAACTTATCCAGGTATTGTTTTGCAGCAAGTTTTTGCGCTTCGGTAAAATCGCTTTCCGCACCATCACGCTGTAATATATACAGGTCGAAAGCCGCCACAGCCGGCATATCAAACCGCAGGGCCGACGCGTTATTATACAAGCGGTAATCGAGGTTGGTACGCGTCCAGTCGAGCACCGGCATAAAGTTATAGCATACCACCTTAATGCCGGCTTGCGACAGATTTTTTAGCGTGTTCACATAATTTGCTATATACTTATCCCTGCCAGGTCCGGCAGTTTTAATATCCTCGTGGATATTTACGCTCTCTACTACATCCCATGTAAGGCCTGCGTCTTCTATAATTTTTTTGCGCTGCTGTATTTCCTCCACACTCCACACCTCGCCGCTTGGGATATGGTATAAAGAGGTAACGACACCCGTTGCGCCGGTTTGTGAAATAGCTTGCAGGGTAACCGGGTCTGACGGCCCGAACCAGCGGAATGTTTGCAGTAAATTGTCGATCATAAATAGAAATAAGCGGTTGTATACGGTAACAGTTTACGTGTGTAGGTGTATGCAGCGAAATTACTGTAATTTATAATTGATGGTGTATATGCTTTAAATTTTTTACGAAACGGGTAAACCATACAGTTATAACCGGTTACGGCAGCACTAAATCGCAAAAATAGGCCTGTGGCGCATCAGGCTAAAGTTTTTCAAAAAAATTGTTTGTGTAATACAAAAAGCTGAGTATATTTGCCAACCCAAAAACGGA
>JBDSIC010000367.1:0-2835 GCA_039918195.1 Mucilaginibacter sp. | reverse complement strand
GTTGGTTTTAAGCTCGGTGAATTTGCCCAGGGGCCTTTTATTGCCGGGTATCATTTCCATTTCCTGTCAAATGACAAAGAAAAAGGTGGCCACATTATTGATTTTACCGCACATGATATCACCATCGAAATTGACGAACTGACAAGCTACAGCATGGACCTGCAGCAAACCCAGGAGTTTAAGGATTTCGACTTTACAAAGGATCGTAAGGCTGAAATTAAAAGCGTGGAGAATGGGAAGAAGGATTGATAATTAAAAATAGTAATAATTAATTATACCGTCATGCTGAACTTGTTTCAGCATCTCGCCTGCTAAGTTATTGGTTGCCGTGTCCTATGAGATGCCGAAACAAGTTCGGCATGACGTGATGTTTTTTACAACCTAAAATATCCCGGCGTTTTATAATAAAATATCTCTGCAAAAACACCTTCGCTGGTGGTGTAATATCCTTTGCCATCATTTGTAAAACCTATAGCTTCGCCAAGCTTTTCCTGCTGGTATGATAGTGTTTTTGGCTTGCCCTTCAGGGTTTCCCATACCGGTTCATTCCCCTTACGCTGCCAGTAATAAACACGCGAATAGTTTTTAAGCAATACGTGTTTACCATCTTTTGAAATATCACCCGCGGTTATCCATTTAAAAGGTTTTATCCCCGGGAAAAACAGACGGCAACGTTTGGTAAGGGTAACCGTATCATAAGGCTTGTAGTTTAACGGGGCTGTATATACCGTAACACTGTCGCGGCGTTTGGTCACTATATAAAATAGGCGTTCAACCGGGTCTACCATTAAAGTTTCGGCGTCTTTGGGGCCGTCGGGGTATTTTAAATATAAAGGCGCTGCGTTGGCATGTACCTCTTTCTGCTGAGCAAAAGCCGGGCTGTCGGGTATACGGTAAATGGTTATTTTCTTTCGCGACGAATTGTTATCACCAATGTCGCCTATATAAATATAGCTTTTGCCGCTAACCGGTCCGGGGCCGGTGGCAATGTCTTCAGCATCGTGCGAAAATAGACTATGGTTGGTGCCCCAGTCATAATAAATGGTCGAGGCCACTTTGCCATCAGGTGTAATAGCAAAAAAGCGGCTTGTATCGCCGCTGTCGTTTTGTACATAATACATGCCATTATTAATAACTGAGGAAGCGATACCCGATACCTCGCCCGCGGCCTTTTCCTGTATGCGGCCCGATATGGTATATTTACTATCAAGGTAACGATGCCGGGCATACGCACCCACAAACAGGACGATAACCACCGCTACCAGTATCCTTAATTTTCTTTGCCTGTTCATTCTTATCATCAACAGGCAAAGAAAGTATTTATTATGATTCTATCAGTAATTATTAACTTTAATTAAGAAAAATACCGATTTATTGACATTATTATTAAAAAATGTTAACAAACTAAATATTAGCTAACACAAGGTGCTTACTGAAATGGACCTCGCCGGCTGTACGGTAGTCGGCTAAGTTTAACTCCTGCACGTACCTGCAATTGCATGGGTGCTCGGGGGCTATAAATACCGGCATATCAAATCCCAGCTGCTGGTAATAGGGAGTAATAAAAGCCTGTACAGGCAGGTTATTGGCCGTATCGATGATATTAGCGGTAAGTTTTTTTAAGGGTTTAAGCAAAAGTTTGATATCGCAAAGGGTTATCTCGTCAGATAGTGGTATCCATCTTTTAAATCCATCAACATCAACAAGCAGGGCATTATCGCGTATGCCTTGCAGCGTACCTATAACATCCCTTTCATTGTTTAACATACTGTTGATAATTACCTGCTGCCCTATATACCTGCTAAATATTATGATCTTTTCTGCCGCTACTAGTTTCATATTTGCTAATTTTATTAGCAAATAACTATATTATATCTGTTAAATGCAAATAAAATGCGATATAAAACTTTAATTTTTTTAGGGAAAGGCATTGTAATTAAGCAAAGCTGTTTGCATATAATTGTATGTATTGCACGACTGGTAGATAACCCTGATATATGAACATCAAGTTTTTTGCACCGCGCTGGGGAAACACCCAAAACTGGAATGATTTTTTACTGCGCGCAAAGCGTGATGGTTATGATGGGGCAGAGGTAAATATACATGCCGATGCCACCCCGCAGCAACTGGATGCGATGTGGAATGATGCCGTTCGGCACGACATGCAACTGATTGCCCAGCACTCCAAAACCAACGATGCCGATTTTAACCTGCATGCCGATAATTACAGCAAATGGTTCGACTTGGTGGCCCCTTACGACTGGCGCATTATCAACACCCAAACGGGTAAGGATTATTTCAGCTTTGAGCAAAATAAGCAACTGGTAGAGATTGCTGCCGGTCATTCAAAAAAATATAATGTACCGGTACTGCACGAAACACACCGCAACAAATTCAGCTTTGCGGCGCATATTACGCGCGAATATTTGCAAAGTATACCCGGCCTTACGCTAACGCTTGATATTTCGCACTGGGTAACGGTAGCCGAATCATTTTTGCAGGACCAGCAGGAAGCCGTCGACCTGGCCCTTGCCCGTACCGGTCACCTGCATGCACGGGTGGGCTACACGCAAGGCCCGCAGGTACCTGACCCACGCATCCCCGAATGGGAGGTTGCGCTGAACCATCACCTTGGCTGGTGGGATAAAGTAATAGTCAATAAAAAAGCCGAAGGCGCTGCCGAGTTTACCATTTGCCCGGAGTTTGGGTCGTTCCCGTGTATGTTTCATTTGCCGGCAACCGGCCAGCCGGTTGTTGACCAATGGGAATTGAATTTGTTTATAATGGAGTTATTGAGTGAGCGGTACCCCTCCTAAATCCTCCCCGAAGGGGAGG
>JBDSIC010000366.1:0-12831 GCA_039918195.1 Mucilaginibacter sp. | reverse complement strand
CCGGCTGAATAACCACCAATCTTATCCAGGCCAGCAAGGGCGTTACCATTATTTTGCCTACCAGCAGCGGCGCGTCGCCTATCATTTTAATGTGTACAGGTAAAAAAGCTAACAGCATCAGGATGATGCCCCAGGCGGCAATACGGCGTGCTTTGGGTATCAATATCAGTACGGCAAATAATATTTCGAAACCGCCGGCCAACCAATTGAGTATTTCGGGCGTAGGTAAATAAGAGGGTATTATTTTTAAATAACCTGCCGGGTTAACAAAGTGGTTGATGCCGGCAAGCAGGTAAAACATGAACAGGATAATAAGACTGGTGTTTTTTATCATTACGGGCTAAAATAATAGGGTGAAATATCCGTTTTAAAGCTGGTAATAGATAATGTCCCGATTATTTATAATTGTTCTAAATACTCCTGTTTGACAAAGGGTTGACAATGCTCCTGTTTAATCGTCTTATTTTTGTTGGGTTAAATTTAAACTGCTTTGAAGTATTTAAAGGTATTAGCTTTTACGCACAAACAGATCGAGCTGAAGGAATTGGGGAAGTTGGTGATCTGCCAGGAGGACCTAACTGCTAAGCTTCAACAGGTTAAATTACATTTCGGCATATCCGAGCTTTTTTACCTTGCCACCTGTAACCGGGTGGAGTTTGTGATGGCTACTTCGCAAACGGTAGATAAGGAATTCGCGCAAAAATTCATTTCGTTTTTAAATATGGGGCTCTGCTCGCACTATTTAGGTGCGTTTATGGACGCGGCATCTATTTATGAGGACCGCGAAGCACTAAACCACCTGTTGCGCACCTCGTGTTCGCTGGAGAGTTTGGTAGTTGGCGAAAAGGAAATACTGGCACAACTGCGCAAGGCCTACGAAAAGGGCAAAGAGGCCGGGCTAACCGGCGACTACCTGCGCATGGTGATGAACTGCGTCGTCAAAACGGCCAAAGAAGTTTACACCAACACCAATATCTCTAAAAATCCCATCTCGGTAGTATCCCTCGCCTACCGCAAGCTTAAAGACTTAAAACTCTGCTCAAACGCCCGCATCCTGATCATAGGCGCCGGCGAAACCAACCGCAACATCAGCAAATACCTGCAAAAGCATAAATTCAGCAACTTTGTGGTATTTAACCGCACCATTGCCAAAGCGCAGCAATTGGCTGACGACCTGAGCGGCGAGGCGTTTGGTTTAAAAGAACTTAAAAACTACCACAAGGGGTTTGATGCCATCATCACTTGTACATCGGCAACCGAGCCTATTATTACCCCCGAAATATATACTTCGCTGCTTGCCGGCGAAACAGGCCGCAAAACCATTGTGGACCTGGCTATACCCAACGACACCGCCCCCGAAGTACTGGAGCAGTTCCCTGTTAATTTTATTGAGGTGCACTCGCTTAACGAGGTAGCCAAAAAGAACCTGCAGGAACGTTACTGCGAACTGGTACACGCCGAGGCCATCATCGACCAAAATATTACGGAGTTTTTACTACAGCTTAAACAGCGCCGCGTAGAAATTGCCATGCGCCAGGTGCCCGAAAAGATAAAAGAGATACGCAGCACCGCCCTTAACACCGTTTTTGTGGACGAACTGCAGGGCATGGACGAGCAATCGCGCGAGATACTCGAAAAGGTGATCAACTACATGGAAAAGAAATATATCAGCGTACCTATGGTAATGGCTAAAGATATATTGATCAACGGGTAAAGAGCCTCACCCCACCCTCTCCAAAGGAGAGGGCTTTGATTAGCATATTTTACAAATTACTTATTTGCTGCCGCGAGTTTAGCGCATAGTAACTCGTGGTAATGCATGGTGTAAGTTTCTTAACTTACACCGCAATTAAAACATCAATTCAATATTTATCAAACCTTTACCGCCGGCATAATCTCTTGCACTGCTATACAAATAATGTTCAGGCTCATCTACCCAGCCTGCTGTTATGGGGTTATTATGAATATAATCCAGCTTTTGATCAATAACATCATTACTATATAGTTCAATGGGATGATTGCCTTGCTGCCAAAATTGATATACTTCGTTATTAGGATTGATCTCGCCTTCGCGCTTAAAAAACCATACCATCCACTCACGCCGGCTTTCGTGCATGTTTTGTTCAATCGCGCTTATGATAGCCTTGCCGTGTACTTTTTCAAGTCACGCAAAATATCCGGCATCAGTTTTCTATCAGTACCAATTATCATATGCACATGGTTGCTCATAATAACCCAGGCATATAATTTCAAGCCTTTATTGGCCATGCAGTGTTTAATGCAATCAACCAATATATCTTTATACTCTCTCCGGGTGAATACATCTAACCACCTTATAACTGAAAAGGTTACAAAATAAGGTCGTTCCTGGTCATGGAATTTGTAGTTGCGGCTCATGGTGGTAAATTAATAATTTGGGCGGTATTTGTAAAATAATGCTTGTTTAAGTTAAGAAACTAAACAATGCTGTGCCACGAGTTACGCTGACGCTAAACTCGCGGCAGCAAATTATGAGCAGGCTAACGCAAAAGCAGCAACATTAAATAAACCACTACCTGTCCTAAAGAGATTGCTTCGTTCCTCGCAATGACGCTTAGATAATACCTGGGTCCGCTAAATTATTGGCAGAAAACCTCATCCCACCACTTTGAGGAATTATTTGTCATCCGATTTCAATTTCCTTTATTAACTTTAAAATTATTTTTTAAATTAAAAGTGTAATTTATATTTTTATATCAATTAACAGATTTATTAACAGATCAGTTAATAGTTAATTAAACAAAGCAGGCTATAGCGCAAGGCCAAAGCCTGCTTTTTTTTGTTACCTCCTGTGTACTATTGTTGGCTTAAGCACGGCGTATGATCACTACTTTCTCCACCCGCTGATCACTATTCCAAAACATTTCCCGTAAATTAGCCGCATGCCTGCAACTGCTGTACAGCCCGAATTACGCACCGTAAACGTCATACGTTATGTAACGCCATTGCGCGAGGGCGGTTCGCTGCCGGCTATTGCCGAAGCCGACGATGAGTTTTTGTACGTGCTGAAGTTTCGCGGGGCCGGGCAGGGTGTAAAGGCGCTTATTGCCGAATTAATTGGCGGCGAAATTGCCCGCGCGCTGGGCTTAAAGATACCCGAACTTGTATTCGCCAATTTAGATACCGCCTTTGGCCGTTCGGAAGGCGACGAGGAGATACAGGACTTGCTGAAGGCCAGTGTAGGACTTAACCTGGCATTGCATTACCTGCAGGGCGCTATTACGTACGACCCGGCTGTTACCCGGCCCGATGCCGCGCTGGCATCAAAAATAGTTTGGCTGGATTGCCTGCTTACTAATGTAGACCGCACACCCCGCAACACTAATATGCTGATATGGCATAAGGAGCTTTGGCTGATAGACCACGGCGCTGCGCTGTACTTTCACCACTCGTGGGATAACTGGCGCGAGCAGGCACTGCGACCGTTTGTACAGGTGAAAGACCATGTATTGCTGCCCTACGCTACCGAACTGGAAGCCGCAGATATATACTGCAAGAGCATACTGACTGAACAACTCATACGCAATATTGTAAACCTGATACCTGCCGACTGGCTGGGCGACACGCCGGAAGAGAACAGGGAAGTTTACGCGCAATTTTTATTAACACGACTTGCCGCATCGGCAGTATTTTTAAACGAAGCACAACATGCCCGATCCGCATTTATTTGAGTACGCCGTAATACGTGTTGTACCCAGGGTAGAGCGCGAAGAGTTTTTGAATGTTGGCGTGATACTGTTTTGCCCGAAGCAGCAGTTCCTTCAATTTATATATAAATTGGATGAGGCAAGGCTGCGCGCCTTATCACCGGGATTGGATATAGACGAATTGAAGAATAATATACAGGCCTTTGAACATATAGCTGCCGGCAGCCCGCAAGGGGGGCCAATAGCAAAGCTCGACGCGGCATCGCGTTTCCGCTGGCTTACGGCAACCCGCAGTACCGTGGTACAAGCCTCAAAAGTGCATCCCGGCCTGTGCGGCGGCAATGCCGGCCAAAAGCTGCAAAAACTGTTTCAACAGCTTGTACTTTGATAAACACTGCCGCGGTTTTTGTTGCCAGATATCTGCCTGTTTAACTGCCTGTTAAGCTAAAGGGTGCTACGGTATTGAATTTTGGGGCCCGTTTTAAAAACAAAATGGCAAAAATTTTGTCATGATTAAATAGCAGAAGTATAACCCCTAACTTCTGCATAAAATGATGAGCGTAGAAACCACATGCAACAATATTCGTATATGCAACATGCAGCTCATCTGTTAATTTACGTAACCTATGAAACTTTTTAATTTAAGGATCAGCTTTTTAGCACTGATAATACTAGCCGCCACCTCCTGCAAAAATGATATCATCACCAACAAATTATATTACGGAACCTACGAGAGCGTAAATAAATGCAACAAGGAATCTATCGAACTCCTTGATAATGGTAAATACCGCTATAAGCTGATCCATCAAAATAAACCGGCCCTTACTTACGAAGACAAATACAGGGTAGAAGCCGACAGCGCATCCAACAACGGGATAATAAACATTGTGTTTACCAATTGGAAAAGTGCCGTTAACCTCAACAGCAAAAACAATATACTTGACGACTGCCGCAGGGCTACCTTTAGTAAGGCTGTATTTGATACAACCGACGTAGCTTACTTTCAAATTGCGCAGGAGGACGACCTTTTAATAATAAAAAGGCACCCCGACTTCGCCAAATATGATTTCAAGAAAAAATAACCTGCTGCGTTCTGTAAATCACTTAAGCGTTATAATATATCCTTTATGTGCTTATAGTTTGCCTTAACGGTATCCAATACTTCGTCCATACGCCCGTTCAGTATCATTTTACTCATGGAAAGCATCATGCCTTTTACCTGTTTAAACTCCACCTTTGGCGGCATGGCCAGCGCGTTAGGGTCGGTCATAATATTGATTAAGGCCGGGCCATCATGTGCAAAAGCAGCCTGTAGCGATGCCCTTACTTCTGTTGCCTCGTTAACCGTATAGCTTTGTATACCCATAGCCTGTGCCACCAGGGCAAAATCGGGATTAAACATATCTGTTTGCCAGTCGGGCAGGCCGGCTACTTCCATTTCCAGCTTAACCATACCTAATGAGCGATTGTTGAACACCACCAGTTTTACAGGCAGTTTGTATTGCGCGATAGTTGCCAGGTCGCCCAATAACATGGATATACCGCCGTCGCCGCACAGCGCGATAACCTGCCTGCCAGGGCAGCTTAAAGCCGCACCTATGGCCTGTGGCATGGCATTAGCCATGGAGCCGTGGTTGAACGAACCTATCATTTTGCGTTTGCCGGTAGCATTGATATACCGCGCACCCCACACGCAGGACATTCCCGTATCTACCGTAAATATGGCATCATCCGTTGCCAGTTCATCTATGATACTCGATACATATTCGGGGTGTATGTTATCTGTTTCGCCGGCATCGTCTACATAAGTTTGCATTTTACTTTTTACTTCGGCATAAAACTCCAGCTGCTCTTTTAAAAAGCTGCTGTCCTTTTTCTGTTTGACAAGCGGTAACAAGGCATCAAGCGTATCTTTCACAGTTCCGCATAAACCAATATCCACCTTTGCCCGGCGGCCAATGCGTTCGGGTTTGGTGTCCAGCTGTATTATGGTGCAATCGCCGGGTATAAAATTGGTATAGGGAAAATCGGTCCCTAACAAAAATATCAGGTCCGACTCGTGCATGGAATGGTAGGCTGATGGCAGACCTAACAAGCCTGTCATGCCCACTTCGTTAGGGTTGTCGTACTGTATATCCATTTTAGCCCTGAAAGAGTAGGCTACGGTTGCATGCAGTTTTTTTGCCAAAGCAACCACCTCATCATGCGCGCCTGCCGCGCCGATGCCGCAAAACAAGGTTATCTTTTTATGGTTAGCTAATGCCGATGCCAGCGCCTGCATGTCAGCATCATTCGGCTTAATGATCGGTACGGGATTAAAATTTTGTGTGGCCGTCAGTATTTCTTCGGCATCCATGCTGGTGAGGTCGCCGGGGAGGCCCAGTACCGCTACACCCTTTTGGTGCAGGGCAGCTTGTATGGCACTTTGCAGCATCCGTGGCATTTGGGCCGGTGTGGTGGCTACCTGGTTGTAATGGCTGCAATCGTCAAAAAGCTTAATGGTATTGGTTTCCTGGAAATAGCCTGTACCATATTCCGTTGAGGCAATGGTGGAGGCAATGGCGATAACCGGCGCACCTGCTTTATGCGCATCATACAACCCGTTTATTAAATGCACATGGCCGGGACCACTGCTGCCCGCGCAACAGGCCAGCCCGGTTAATTCGGCTTCGGCAGCAGCGGCATAAGCGCCGGCTTCCTCGTGGCGTACGTGTACCCATTGTATCTCGCCGCTGCGCCTTACGGCGTCGTTCACTTCATTTAAACTGTCGCCGGTAACGGCGTATATTCTTTTGATACCCGCGCTTACCAGCATTTCTACCAGTTGGTCGGCCACATTTTTTGCCATGATAATTTTTATTTACGTTTAAACGTTATAAGGCTAACCAATAAACCTAAGATGGGTTTGTAAAAGTTATGTCACCTAATCTTATTTTATGCCTGAAGAGATAAAAAATGCCCGCCTCAGCTTTAAATGTCCTGTAGATTACCATGCTATGCCCGATGCAGAGGGCGGGAAATTCTGCGGCCACTGCCAAAAGAAAGTTTACGATTTTACTAATACTAAAGCGGATATTTTCAGGCAGATACTGGCCGAGAACAACAACAGTGTATGCGGACGTTTTACTTTGCAGCAAATGGCTGTTGAGCAGCCTTACTTTAAGCCTGTATGGAAAAAATGGCTATCAGCGGCAATGGTATTAATTGGGATTAATTTGTGGGAAGGGAAAGTAATGGCGCAACAAGTTAATAAACCTGCCAAATCAAAACAATTAACTGGCAAGCATGTAAAACAACCGCCGGCTATGGGCGAAATAAATATTAGGGACACAGTAACCGAAGCATGCGAATACACCACCCTGGGTGTAGTAATTAGCGAGGTTTATCCCGAATTCCCGGGCGGAACGAAAGCCTGGAAGGCTTTTTTACAAAAAAACATACGTCCAATTAAAGGGACTAAAGGCAGGGTCTTCGCCAGTTTTACAGTAGAAAAAGACGGCTCGTTAACTAATATAAAAATAGAGCGCGGTTTAAATAACGATGCCGATAAAGAAGTATTACGCGTTTTAAAACTATCGCCCAAATGGAAGCCAGGGATGCTAATTGATAAACCTGTTGAAACAAAATTCAATATACCGGTTAATTTTAAATAGTGGGTTTGATATCAATACGGGAACGAGCATACTTTGTAATTAGATCCTTCACTCCGTTCAGGATGACAATAAGGAGATGGTGTTTACTCCACCGGCTCTATCCAGTTACCGTCCTCGCGGATAATGCCTATCAGCTCATCCAGCGCGTTGGCGCTGCTGATGTTTTTCTTTACAGCTTCCTTGCCGCGGTACAGGGTGATCCTGTCAGTGCCCGAGCCTACATAGCCATAATCAGCATCGGCCATTTCGCCTGGGCCGTTTACGATACAGCCCATGATGCCTATTTTAAGGCCTTTTAAATGACTGGTGCGGCTGCGTATCATTTGGGTAGTTACCATCAGGTCGAACAGGGTACGCCCGCAGCTTGGGCATGATATATATTCCGTTTTAGAGATACGTGAACGTGTAGCCTGCAAAATACCGAATGAAGTGGAAGTAATTACCCCCGTGGCCAGTTCCGGCGCATCTATCCATATTCCGTCGCCAAAACCGTCAACCAGCAAAGCGCCCATGTCGGTAGCGGCATAGAGTTGGAGTTTAGTGATTAGAGGCTGGTGATCAGAGATCAGTTGACTATCCCCTCCTAATTCTTGATTCTTGATTCTTAACTCTTGATTCTCAACTCCTGATTCTTGATTCTTAACTCCCGATTCTAAAAATGAATAGCTCCTCTTCACGATCACCGGCACATCCACCCCCAGCTCTTCCAGTTTAAAGAAAAAGGCGCGCTGGTCGGCCATGCCGTGTTCGGCAGTAGTTTCCAATATAAATACCAGCGAGTTGTCAAACGGCAATGAGCCGAACTCGTCTGTATCGATATCCGAAGCCAAAACCCGCACTAAATTAAGTGGTGATGAGCGGTCGGCAGCGGTTATATATTCCTTTAAGGTAAATATGGGATGGCAAAGGGTTTTATCGGCCAGTTTAAGCCAGGTATTATAGTTATAAAGCTGCTTTAAGTTACCCGGCAGCGTGAAGGATGGCAGGCTATCACCCAAATAAACAAAATCAACCGACTGCTCGGCCATATTATACTTATCCAGCACCGGCGAGTACAGGTACCCGGCATCATTTAATGTAGATGGGTCTTTTAGGTTAGCTTTAGACAGGTCGGCCACCACGCGCGGCACCATGTGCCCGCCAATAAATGCGTTTGCCTCGTAGGTTTCGCGGCGTTGGTATTCGTAGGGGGAATGCAGCCTCACCCCAACCCTCTCCAAAGGAGAGGGAGCTAAAACTAAGCTTTCGGACTTCCCGGCTTCCGGACTTCCGGACTTCCTCACAGTGTAGCGCTTCACCAGTTCAATGGCTACAGGCGCTTCGTGTTCGGGTTCTTCGGTGAGAGATACGCGGACGGTATCGCCCAGGCCATCCTCCAATAACGTCCCAATACCAACTGCCGATTTGATGCGGCCGTCCTCGCCGTCGCCGGCTTCGGTTACGCCCAGGTGCAGCGGGTAGTTCATGCCTTCTGCAACCATGGTTTCTACCAGTAAACGGTAGGCCTGCACCATAACCTGCGGGTTGCTCGATTTCATACTGACCACCAAACTGTGGTAATTCAGCATTTCGCACATGCGGATAAACTCCATCGCCGACTCTACCATACCCTGCGGGGTGTCGCCGTAACGGCTCATGATACGGTCGGACAGCGAGCCGTGGTTGGTGCCGATGCGCATGGCAGTGCCATACTCTTTGCAAATGTTTACCAGCGGGGTGAACTTTTGGAATATGCGTTCCAGTTCGCCGCGGTACTGGGCATCAGTATAATCCAGTTGGTCGAATTTCTTTTTATCGGCGTAGTTGCCGGGGTTAACGCGTACTTTTTCTACTATGCGGGCGGCTACTTCGGCGGCGTTGGGGGTAAAATGTATATCGGCCACCAAAGGCACATGGTACCCGCGCTGGCGCAGTTGTTTTTTTATTTCGGCAAGGTTGTGGGCCTCTTTAATGCTTGGGGCGGTAATGCGTACATACTCGCAGCCGGCATCAACCATACGGATGGACTGCTCTACCGTACCGATGGTGTCCATAGTGTCGGTAGTGGTCATACTTTGTATGCGGATGGGATTGTTGCCGCCCATGGGCACGTCGCCAATGTTTACCTCGCGGGTAACAAAACGCGAATATTCGGTTAACGAATTACAGTAACGGCCTTGCAGCACCTTAACAACATCAGCATTCATGCAGGGAGTAGTATTATTTTATGCAAAAATACGAAATATGTAGATGTATACGGATGATATAAATTGCTTAAATTTGGATATGACAACAGATTGGGAACCCGATTTAAACTGCGAACTATCTGATGATTATAAATTAATGATTGACAGAATGGTTGAGCAGGAAGAAAATGGCACAGCCAAATATGTTTCTGCTGAAGAAATTAAAACCCGCTTCCTTAAAAAATGAAATACACCCTATACGCCCTGTTACTCGCCACCCTGCTATTTTCCTGCAAAAGCAAAACAAAAGAAACCGTTGTTGACAGCGTTGTGGTAGTTCCGCTTGACCCTACCGATTCATTGATACAAAAATTTAAACCCATTATACAGGGTGTATGGGTAAAAAGCGATTATATTAAAAAAGTGATCGTCACCGCGTCGCCTTTGGCAGCGGCGGACAAAGCTATGGGGATTACCATATTAAGGATAGACACTACGCAAATTAAAGGGGATAGATTAACCGCCAATGCCGGCTACAATAACCACGAAGGCGGCGAAGTGACGATCAAATTCAGGCATGGAGAATCGCCTGAAACGATACAATTAGACAGCAGCGAACTGGGTTATTCGGTTGAAAACGGCGACACCATACTGGTATTAACAGAACTTAACGAAGCACACGATAAGGTAGTAACCCGCTTTATAAGGGCGTTAACCAGTGCCGACGAAAAATTAGGCGACGGCATGGATCATATCATCAACAAAAACCTTTTTTCGGGTAGTTATGTGCTGACAGATTCTATCGGCAAAACAAGGAACGTTACACTAACCGATAACGGCAAAATAACAGGCATCGCAGGGCTACGCACTTATTACGCCATGACTGATTTTATAGCAGGCCCGGATAACAACCTCGACTTGCTGATATTCAACCTTTCGGCAAAAGATCAAATTGATTATTCGTTTAAAATAACCGGCGAAACGCTGAAATTATACAGCACCATACCTACTGCCGATTCGGCGGAATTGATGGTAAATAAGCTGGTGTATACGTTAGTGCGGGCTAAATAATCTGTCTTCTTTTATGATAAATAATTACTTCATTTTAGAGGATAACGAACAAAAAGGCCCCTTTACGCACGAGGATATGATGGATATGGGTATAACAAGCAACACTTTCGTGTTATCGCCATTAAGCGAAAACTGGCAGTATGCAACCGAACTGCCCGAGTTTTATATTTACTTTGAAACGCAAGGTGTATATGTACCTATTAAAAAAAACCTGGCTAATTTTTGGTGGCGAACCCTGGCATATATTATCGACTATATATTGCTGGTTATTGTAATGGGAATAATAGGAGCTATCTTGGGTGCATACTCTTCTATAATGCAAAATAACCATTTTTATGAGATAAATGATTGGCAATTCCTGCTAAGGTTTATCGCAGTAATCATCTTCTTATTTTATAACACACTTTTCGAATCATTAACCACACAGGGCAGCATCGGAAAAATAATATGCAAAATGGTTGTGGTTAACGCCGATGGCCGCAGGTTAAGACCGGGAAAAGCGTTATTACGCAATGGGGCAAAGTTAATATCAGGCCTCATCTGCGGTTTTGGCTTCTTTTGTGTACTGTGGGATAGCCGTCGCCAGGGGCTGCATGATAATTTGGCCAAAACATATGTTATACATAAGAGAAATTGACGATTATTAATACCTGAACGCCACGCCTAAAAAATAAGTTTTGGTGGTCTCCCTTTGCAAGCCATAAAAAAGGCCGGCATCTAACTTAACATTATTACTGATAGTGCAGATGAGCGCCGAGTTTAAAAAATTCTCTATGTGGTGGTCTTTAAAATTGTAGGTGTAATAAGTTTCGGCGATGATTTCAAATGGTTTAAACAACGGGTGACCTATAGATAGTGATTGCATAAACTCGGCATGGTAACCGGGGGTATCCTTATCCCTTGCATAATCCCCTTCTACCTGCGTACCTATGCCCCAGTTGTTTGGCAGCTCAAATAACATTGGCACAATTAACCCCGCTTCTACCAAATTATTGCCGTTATAGGTATTGGTGGGTATTTTAACATAGGGCATTAAGGCAATGCTGAAGTTGCCACTGTAGTTACCGTACAGGCATTGCTTTATACGTAGCGTTATATCGCCAAACCCCGAAACAGTTTCCTTTTGCTTGCCCGGTTCCTGGTTAATGTCACTGCCATAGGTTTGTACAATAGCCTGGAAATCGGTGTTCTTTAATATGCCCAGCTTAATGTTGGCCTGGTTAAAGATCCAGTGCTGCTGCTTTTCATTTCCCGACCGTTCCCGCTCGTAACTAACCAAATCGGTTTCGTACTGAAAATGGCCGGCATCTACCGTTCGCGGCGTTTCAGATACATCGGGGCGGTCGGCGGTCATGCTTTTTCGGATAAGGGAACGCGGTATAGGTTTAAACAGCGAGTAGCTATTCAGGGTAGTATCCTGGGCCTGTGCGTTTGCATACACCACCATTATTAACAATACCAATTTCAGATGCAGGTAACCGGGTTTCATAATTGTGATAATTTAACCCGCAGGTTATTGAAATGTTAAGCTAAAGCAATATACTAACTATTTGACAGATTTGCTATTCACAAAAAAGGCACTTATTCAACAAGCGCCTATACTAATATTTATATTCTTAATTAAATATCTAATAACCGGGAAACATGAACTTTTGCTTAGCAGTATTATAGTCTATAACCCTTCCTTCCTCTACATCCTTTAATCCTTGCTCAACCTTCTCGATAAACAAAAGTTTTTCAATCAGTTTTTCTGTACTAAATTCTTCCTCAAAAGAATCAAGTGCTTCTATCACAACTGCCTTTTTCATAATACTAATATACTAAATGCTATAAACAAAACAAAAGGCATCATAACTCAATAAGATGCCTCTTTTTTGTAAATATCTTTTACTGGTACTGTATATAAATAGGTGCCGGTTTATATTTCAATATCTCGGCAGGTGTAAGCATACGGTGCGGGGCCTTTTTCAAATCGTTTTTGTAAAACAGCTTAAAACCGGTAAACTGTACCGGCTCGGGGAATATGTGGTTGCGGTAAGTGCCTAATTTCAATTCAGGCTCGCCCCAGCCATCCATATCCATTACCACCTGTACTTCAGGGCGCAGTTTAATGCCCGGGGTGTTGGTTACCATCTTTTTAGTGAAACGGTGAACTACCAAGATTTTAGGCGGCAGATTGTATTTTTTAACAATACCGGCCAGATAACCTGTTACATAGTTAACATCGTCAGCATCGTAAGTGCCAATTTTTTTACC
>JBDSIC010000365.1:0-5897 GCA_039918195.1 Mucilaginibacter sp. | reverse complement strand
CAGCCTGAAATCATATATCTCGCCGGTAACGTTGGATGCATAAGGCTGGTTCAATTCGCTAAACCGGCCGGTTACATCAAGACGTAAATTAAGTGTTTTAGTAGTTTGCACATCAAGGTTCGACCTGAAATTGAACCGGTGAAAAAAGTAGTTTGAATTTACCTGGCTTTGTGGGTTCGAGAAATTTTTCAGCCCGCCCTCCTGGTTTAGCGCACCGCCCGATATAAAGTATTTTACCCTTGTTGTTCCGCCCGAAATATCAAGGTTGGCATTTTGCTGCAACGAGTTGTTTTTAAATATAGCCTCAAACCAGTTTACATCCGGATGGCCGTAGGGGTCGTCACCTGTTCTGAAATACTCCAGATCGGCGGGCGTGAATGGCTGCAATATCGCCCCCGAGCCATCATTACTGATAGCTTCGTTATTAAGCAGCGCTGTTTGATATGAGCCAAGAAATTGCGGTTTGCGTACCGGGGTTTGATAGCCTGTTTCTACCCTTAAATTTACTTTTGGCGCACCCAATGTACCGCGTCGGGTAGTTACTATCAATACACCATTGGCACCCTTAACCCCATATATCGCCGTAGTAGAGGCATCTTTTAATATAGAAATATTCTCAATTTCATTTACGTTTATTTGGGATAGCTGCGCGTAGGTATATTCAATATCGTCAACAATAATTAAGGGCTGGTTACCTCCCGAATTGAGTGAGCTTACCCCCCTGATAAAAAAATCAGACGCATCCTTACCCGGCTGCCCCGAGCGTTGTTGTGAGAAGAAACCGGGTAAACGCCCGGCCAGGGTATTTTGAACGTTAGCGGTAGGTATATACCGTATCTCGCCGCCCGATATGGAACTCACCGCGCCCGTATTGGTTACCCGCGGTTTTTTGCCGAGACCAACAACCACTACCTCATCAATACTATGGCTGGCGGGCTGTAATATCACTTCAACAGGTTTATCACCGGTAATTTTCACTTCCCTTGTGTCAAACCCTATCATTTGAAATATAAGGGTGTTTGATGTACCCAGCAATGTTATTTTAAATTTGCCGTTTGCATCAGCTGCCTGGCCATTAGCGGTGTACCCCTTTTCTTTAATGGTAACACCCGGAAGCCCCCCGGCAACATCCTTTACCATACCCGTAACTACTTTGTGCTGTGCAAACAGCGCCAAAGGCAGGCTAAGGAGTAAAAAACACAGGGCAATTATTATTTTCTTCATAACACGTTATTCAATATCATTATACAAACGGGGTTACCAGCCGGGATTTTGCTTCATGTTAACATCCTTAATTATTTCGCTGTACCTTATCGGGTAGAAGTACATTTTAGTGGGAAATACAGGCGTAAGTACCGGTTTTTCGGTCCCGGTGATGGTGCCGGTAAATGGGTCTTTTACAAGTTCATAACCTGTAAGTGGCTTGTTCAGCACATCTTCGGCCAGCCGCCAACGGCGTATGTCCCAAAAGCGGTGTTCTTCAAAAGTTAGTTCAATGCGCCTTTCATTGTAAATGGCCTGGCGCATCTCTGCCTGTGTCATCCCACTTTTAAACCCGAACATGGCGTTGCTACCCGGCAAAATGCCTGCCCGGCGCCTAAGTGACCTTAGGGCATCGTATACTTCTGCTGTGGGGCCGGAAAATTCATTGGTGGCTTCGGCAAAGTTCAGCAATGTTTCAGCGTATCTGAATATCACAAACTGGTGTACTTTCGCGGCATTATCATAATTAGCCACTTTGGTAAAATCACCCATAAATTTGCGCATGTAATAACTGGTTTTAGTTTGCTGGGCTGTGCCTCCGGGCTTGCTTGTGCCGCCATTAAATGTCTGCACTTTAGTTAGCAGCCATTCCGAGTCATTATGAAAAACAGTAAAGTCGAGCCGCGGGTCGCGGTTTGCATAAGGCATTTCGGCATTGTAGCCTGATGCGGGGTCACTTATCGGCAGCCCGTTATTCATCGGAAAAGACTTGACCAGATCGTGTGTAGGGCTGGTGCGCCCTGATGATGTTGGGCTAAGTTTGCCTAAACCTGTAGGGCCATTAACGCGTTCAATAGTGATGTTCAAATTGCCGTCAAGATGTGCAAATATTATTTCGGGGTTACGATCAATAAACAGGCTTACCAGGGCGGGGTGCAACGAAAATACATTTAGGTCTATTACCGCCCGTGCCGCATCTGATGCCAGTTTCCAGCGATTTTTATCGTATTCCGCATAGCCGGTAAGCTGGTTTGTACCATCTATATTGCCACCGTTGTATAATTTACTGGCAGCATACAGTAACACCCTTGATTTTAAGGACATAGCGACCGCCTGGGTTATACGGCCGTAGTTAAGTGCATCTACCGGGTCTTTACGCAGGTCAGGCATGGCTTTGTCGCATTCATCGGCAATGTATTTTATACATTCGGCAAAGGAGTTGCGGGGAAGCTCGAGGTCATCACCCAGGTTTTTTACATCGTCGCCCAATAGCGGCATGCCGCCGTAGCGTTTAACCATTTCAAAATAATACAACGCCCTTAATGTTCGCGCCTCGGCTTTCCAGGCTGCTTTAAGAGGCCTGCGGGTACCATCAGTTAAAAAACCTTGCAACGGCACTACATCAATACTATTTATAAAAATTGTGGCTTTCCTTATAGGGGTATAATAGTTAAGCCCTTCATAAGTAAAGCAATCATCCGGGTTAAAAAACAGCGACACCCCGCCGGTTAGCATACGCGTAACATCGCTCGGGTTTATTGATGAGGATATGGCATCATCAGTGGCGGCATCCAGTATATCGCCGCCTACGCGGTTAAAGCCTGTAGGTATGTAACCATATATGTTATTCAAAAAATTACCTGCATTTACACCTGCCGAATCATTAACGTCGAAAAGGTACTCTTCAGTAAATCTTTCCACCGGCACAGTTTCCAGTGTCCGCTTGCACGAAGCGGACATGATTGCCAACCCTGTAATTACAACTGCTATATAATACTTGTACTTCATCTTCATTCTAATTAGTATGCTACAGTTTAATGTTTATACCCAGGTTTATAATTTTTTGAATAGGATAATTGTAAGGATCCTGCGATTGTTCAGGATCTATTAACCCATATCCCGAATCGGTGAACAAATTATACCCGTTAGCAAATATCCTCAGGCTGGAAACTTTAAGTTTAGAGGTGAGCTTATAAGGGAATGTGTACCCTACATCGATATTTTTAAGGCGGAAATAATTACCCGAATGCACCCAGAAAGACGACTGCACATAATTATTTAAGTTAGCCACATCTGATAGCCTTGGCAAGGTTGCCGTGGCCGCGGTTTCGGGTGTCCAGCGGTTAATGGCTGTTTGGTAGGCCTGTCCCTGCGCGGCGCCAAAGGGCACCACTAATATAGTTGGCTGCTGGTATATAACACGGTTAGTAACGCCCTGTAATAAAACACTCATGTCGAAACCCTTAAAGCTAAAGCCCAGCGTAGCACCATAATATATAAGCGGCTTATTAGTGCCGATATAAGTTTCGTCGAACTGGTCAATTACCCCGTCGGGTATGGGGCTGCCGTCCGCGTTGGTGAAAGGGCCGCCAATATCTTTATATTTTATATCACCCGGTTTGGGCACATAGCCGCGTATGGTCGGGCTGTTAGCCGCCTCCGCCGCCGAGTTAAAAAACCCGTCGGCCAGGTAGCCAAACATGGCGTTTACAGGCTGGCCTGTACGGGCATTAAAATCATTAGGTTGTTTTATTTCATCTTTAAATAAGATGACGGTTTTTTGAATTGAGGCGTTACCCGTAATAAAGTAGTTAAAATTGTGCAGGTGATTACTGTAAGTCATCGTGTACTCGGTGCCTTTAAAGCGGTATATGCCCCGGTTTTCTGTAGTAAAAGTATTGCCCGCCAGCGCCGAGGTTTTACCCCGTAACTGCATGATGTCGTAAAACCTATTGTTATAATATTCGGCGGTTACCTGTAAATGGTCGGCAAAAAGGCCAAGGTCAATACCGATGTTGAATTTGTTGGCCTTTTCCCAGGTAGCATTTTCGTTTATCAGTGAACCTTCTACAATAGCCGTATTACCTGCCGGTTTGGCCTGGCCAAAGAAGTAACCTGGCGAACCCGGGCCAAAGCTACGTCGCCAAATAAAGTAGCCAACGTTGGCATTGCCGGTTTTAGCATAGGTAGCCCTTAGTTTAAAAAAGTTTATCCAGCTAAAATTGTCTTTTATAAAACGTTCTTCGGATATCTTCCACCCCAAACCGCCAGCATAAAAGAAGCCAAACTGCTTACCGGGCTTAAACCTGTCGTACCCGCTGTAGGTTACCGCACCCTGCACCAAATACTTGTTTAAAAAATCATAATCGGCCTTAAAAGCATAGTTGGTGTATTTGGCGGGCAGGTCGAAGTTTACTGTTACGCTACGCATATCGGCAAAAAGCAGCGTATTGATACCATGCTTGCCAAACTGCCTTTTAAAGCCTATTGCAAGTTGCGCGTAAACATATTGCGCGCTGGTAGTCAACCTGAAATCATTGCTCGGATCGGTTACTTCGCCATAGGGTGTATATAAACCGTTGTTCAGGCTATCAGTAGGAATAAAATAGTATGATTTAAAGGTGCGGCCGCGGCTGGAAGCGTTTGACGAGAGCAGTGAAAAGTTCCCTTTAGCCCTTCCATACAAGCCCTTTAAAAAGTCATCAAATTTATAATTCAGTTCCAGGTCAATCACAAGGTCTTTTGCATATTTGGGGAAGTACCCGCTATTTACCGCCTGGCCGTATATATTGTTCCTGTAAGCATCCGAAGCCCCTAATGATCCATCAGGGTTAAGCACCGGGTAGGCCAGGTTGGGTGTGTTGTATAAGCTGTTGAATATACTGCCAAACCCAACACCGGGTTCGCTGCTTTGCTGTATCCGCCCCAAAAAGTCGAGCGCTACGCTAAAGTTTTTGTTTGGTGTGATCTCGATGTTAGTGGTAACCAAATACCGTTTAAGCTCGTTGTTAGTATTATAAATATTTTCGTCCGACCGTACAAATGCACCTTGCTGGTTAAGGTAGCTTAACCCAACATTATATCTTGCAAAAGTACCGCCACCTTCAAAGGTTAGGTTATATCTCCTTATAGGTGCGTTTTTACGTAATATGGTGTTAAACCAGTTTACATCGGGATAGCCGTAAGGGCTGGAGCCATCTTTATAAGCAAGAATATCTTCGGGCAGGTATATAATAGACCGGCCTTCGTTGCTGCGTGCCTCATTAAACAAAAATGCATATTGGTACGAGTGGAGCGGCTCGGGTAGTTTTACCGCGTTTTGAAACCCTGTTTGTGCCGTAAATGATAATTTTGGCGGGCCTGCTTTACCACGCTTCGTAGTAACCAGCAATACACCGGCCGAGCTTCGCTGCCCAAGCAATATGGTGGACAGGCCGTCTTTTAACAGGGATATTGATTCAATGCTTTCCGGATCAATGGCATACAATTCGCGCTGCACGCCATCAATGATGGTAATAGGTGCCACAGCACCCCGCATCACCATAGAAAACTCCTTATTGTCTGAAGGCTCGGCTATCTGCCCGGTATAAAAAGGCACAAGCACGCCAAAGGCAGAAGCAAAGGTAGTACCGCCATCAGGCGGCGGCCAGCCGCTCACCTGCTCGGTATATAAGCCGGCCAGCCTGCCCGGCAATGCCGCCGCAAATATCGGCGATGGATTAGTAGTTAACTGGCGTGTATGAACAGTGGAAATGGCACCCAAAAAATTTTCGGCAAGCGCGCTTCCGTATAATAAGTTTAAGGTATCGGGCTGCTTTAAATAACTTTCATCGAGCCGTATTTTTACGGCACTAAAATTCAGGACGGTGCGCTCGTTATAATTATAATTTGCATGACTGATAACCAACGTATTG
>JBDSIC010000364.1:0-8376 GCA_039918195.1 Mucilaginibacter sp. | reverse complement strand
GTGATAAGCCCCTCCTTGGAAACCCCTTGGTATGTCTGAACCGCATACGCCGCAGGCCGCTACTTTAATCAAAATATCGCCGGGGCCTGCCGGTATGGGCATATCCCGCTCATGGAGTATCAAATTTTTATCACTTTCAAGTACCAATGCTTTCATTTATGATAATTTTATCACAAATTAAATCAAAATTATTTGAATAGTTGCAAAATTTATTACATTTGACTTATTATTTAATCAAAATATAATCAAATTTAAATCAAAGTACATGAAATCTGCTGTTCTCGAAGAATTAAACATACTCACGGTAAAAGATGTCCAGGGCCCGGTTTGCGGTGATGGCGAGGCTATCATTGAGCCTCAGTCGGTATCCGTTTGCGGCTCTGACGTAAGGATATTCCGCTATGGCAATTTGCGGGTAACCACCCCAACTGTTATAGGCCACGAAGTAGCAGGTTTAGTTACCGAAGTTGGTAAAAATGTAACCAACTTAAAAGTAGGCGACAGGATAGTAATAGGCGCCGACGTACCTGATATGGAAAGTGGCAGGGAGTATACTTTAAAAGGCCAGGGAAACCTTTGTCCCGAGAATTACGCCATAGGTTACCAGTTGGACGGTGCTTTTCAGCAGAAAATGAAACTGAACGACTTCACCGTAAAATACGGCCCGATAGTAAAGATACCCGACAGTCTTAGTTATGACGAAGCCTGCATTGCCGAGCCACTGGCCTGCGCCATACATGGTTTGGAGCTGGCGCAAATGAGCCTTGGAAAAAGCATTTGTGTAATTGGATTGGGCCCGATTGGCTGTATGATATTGGAATTGTCAAAATATTTTGGGGCAGGCAAGGTTTTCGCCGCGCAGCGTTCGCGTAAGCGCCTGGAAATTGCCCGCGAGTTTTTACCCGATGCCCGCTTTATTGCTACTGAAGAAGAAGACCTGGTAGAAACTATACTAAGAGAAACAGATGGTGAAGGGGTTGACTTAGTGATCACCACCGCCGGCACTACAAAAGCGCAGGAAGATGCCATACAGATAGTAAAGAAACGCGGCTACGTAAATTTATTTGCGGGGCTGAAAAATCAGCCGCCTTTGGTACTCGATTCAAACCGGATACATTATAAGGAGTGCTTTATCATGGGCAGCCACGGCTCGACACTGCCGGACGTGGAAAAAGCTGTGCAATTGCTGGCCGCAGGCAAAATATCTGCAAAAAAATACATTTCAAAAACCTTCCCGCTTAGCGGTATAGAGGATGCATTTATGTACCACGAGTCGCGCGCCGGGATGAAAGTAATTGTAAAACCACAGCAAGGTGAGTAAAATAAAAATAGCGCCATCGATGATGTGCGTCAACTTTTTGGATGTAAAATCGGAATTGGATGTGTTCAAGCACTTTGGTATCGACCTGCTGCATATTGATATAATGGATGGCCGGTATGTGCCCAACTTTACCCTGGGGATTGATTTTGCCAAATCGCTGGTATCGTATTCAGACATTCCGCTGGATTTTCACCTGATGGTAGAGGATGTGGATAATTACCTGGATATATTTTGCTGTATACCCGGATCCATCGTAACCTTCCATCCCGAAACCAGCAGGCATCCTGTGCGCACCATACAACGCATACGGCAGGCAGGCTGTAAACCCGGTTTGGCCATTGATCCAGCAATAGCGGTAGAATCATTAAAGCATTTATTGCCGCTGGTTGACCAGGTATGCGTGATGAGCGTTAACCCGGGTTATGCCGGGCAGCCATTATTGGCTTTTTGCATTGATAAGATAAAAGAAGTGAGGTATTGGCTGGATAAATACGAAAGCAAGGCTGAAATACAGATAGACGGTAATGTAAGCTGGGCCAACATTCCAGGGATGATAGAGGCAGGCGCGGAAGTTTTAGTGGTGGGCACTTCATCCGTACTTGGTGCTAACCAAAACCGGTTCGACAGCATGACGCGGTTAAGGGAATTACTGAACACACTTACGCCTGTTTAAATACACGACAGGATTGTATCTCATATCTAAAATAATTAACCTAAAAATAAACGAATAAATGAGCATTAACATTGGACTATTTGGTATAGGATTAGATACTTACTGGCCGCAATTCCCCGGTCTGCACGAGCGTTTGCTGGGCTACCAGGAACATATCAGCAAAAAAATGCAGGGCTCTGGGGTAAATATTATAGATGCTGGCCTGGTAGATTCGGTTGAGAAGGCAAATACGGCGGGCGAATACCTGAAAAATAGCGATGTGGAGCTTGTATTTTTGTTTGTATCCACCTACGCGCTGTCGCATACCGTACTGCCGGTGGTGCGCCGACTGAATGTACCGGTGGTTATACTAAACCTGCAGCCGGTTAAAGCCATAGATTACGAGAGCTTTAATAAACTTGGCGACCGTGGTAAAATGACGGGCGAGTGGCTGGCCTATTGCCAGGCCTGCCCGGTGCCTGAAATTGCCTGTGTATTTAACAACGCAGGCATTAAATATGATTTTATAACAGGCTGGCTGGATGACCCTGCAGCCTGGGCTGAGATAGAGGACTGGATAGATGCCGCCAAAGTTACTTATGTGATGCGTAATAACCGCTTGGGCATATTGGGGCACCACTACTGTGGTATGCTTGATGTATATGCCGACCTTGCGCGACATGCTATTACGTTTGGCACTCATATGGAAATTGTGGAAATGTGCGAGGTAAAAAGATTCCGCGACACGGTAACTGAAGAAGAGGTAGCGGCAAAAATAGAAGAGTTTAACAGCAAGTTCGATGTATCTGCTGAATGCGATGCGCCCGAGATCGAGCGTGCGGCACGTACCTCTATCGCGTTGGATAAGCTGGTAGCAAACCATGACCTTGGATCGCTGGCATACTATTATGAGGGCGAACCGGGTAACGAATACGAAAATATTGTGACCTCGGTAATAGCGGGCAATACCCTGCTTACCGGCCGCAATGTACCAGTTGCGGGCGAATGCGAGATAAAGAACGTACAGGCCATGAAGATAATGGATGCTTTTGGCACAGGTGGCTCCTTTTCTGAATATTATGCCATGGATTTTAACGATGATATTGTAATGCTTGGCCACGATGGCCCCGCGCATTTCGCCATTGCCGAAGGCAGGGTTAATTTAGTACCGCTGCCTGTATACCACGGTAAGCCGGGTAAAGGGTTATCTATACAAATGTCGGTAAAGCATGGCCCGGTAACGTTACTATCGGTAGTAGAGGGTAAGGATGGCATATTCCTGCTGGTAGCCGAAGGCGAATCGGTGGAGGGGCCAATTCTTCAAATAGGTAATACCAACAGCCGCTACCGCTTCTCTATCGGCGCTAAGCAATTTGTAAACAAATGGTCTAAACAGGGTCCATCACACCATTGCGCCATAGGAGTGGGGCATATTGCCTCGAAAATTAAAAAGCTGGGCGATATACTGAATATCGAAACCGTGCATATCTGCTAAGAAAAAGATAAAGGGATACGGCAACCCGCCAAAACAGGCAGGTTGTATTAGAGTAAAGATATATTTTAAGCAAACCACCCATGAAAACGGCTACCATACTTGACCATATACACATTGACGAATATGCTGCCACGCCTAAATATTTACAGCTGTCTAATTCAATTATGAATGCAATAGAAGCCGGCAATATAAAAGCCCACCAGCTATTACCTTCTATAAATGAGTTGAGCTACGCGCTCGAGATATCACGCGATACAGCCGAAAAAGGCTATAAACACCTTAAAAAAATAGGTATCCTCGGGTCGGTGCCAAGCAAGGGGTATTTTATTACGCATGGCGATTTTATGCAGAAGCTAAAGATATTTTTGCTTTTTAATAAACTGAGCGCCAACAAAAAGATCATATACGATGCTTTTATAGAAGCCATTGGCCCACATGTGGCGGTTGACTTGTACATCTATAATAATGACATGTCGCTTTTTAAAAAGCTGTTAAAGGATAAAAAAGATGATTATACCCATTACGTAGTAGTACCGCATTTTTTAGAGAGTAGTGATAGCGCCTGCGAAGTGATCAACAGCATACCAAAAGATAAACTGATATTGCTTGATAAGCAGATGCCTGATATCCGCGGCGAATATGGGGGTGTTTTCCAAAATTTTGAGGCGGATATTTATGGCGCCCTTGAAAAAGCACTTCCCCGGCTGCGAAAATACCATACGCTTAAAATTATTTTCCCTAAGCGCAGCTATTTCCCGGTAGAGATATTAAAAGGGTTTAACCGGTTTTGCCATCAATATGCCTACAATTACAAGGTGGTGTATGATATTGGTACCGAAACTGTTGAGGAAGGCGAAGTATACATTGTTTTAATGGAAGACGACCTTGTTACCATTATCGAAAAAATAAACGATCAGCAACTGCAGACGGGCAGGCAGGTAGGCATTATATCTTATAATGAAACCCCGCTTAAAAAAGTAATATTACAGGGTATAACCACCATTTCGACAGATTTTTATGAAATGGGGCGTTTAGCCGCAGACCTGATTATGAAAAGTTCGATAGAGCGGTTACAAGTTCCATTTTATTTAACTTTAAGGCCTTCCTTATAACCAAACACCAGATCAATAAAAAATGAAAAGGAATATATTACTACATGCTGTGCTGATAGCGACCGCCTCGCTGCTGGTTGCCATAGGCTGCAAAGTGCATAAGCAACCGGAGCAGCCAAAGGTAACTACTGCCGCTATGCCTGTTGATACAATTGACGAAAACCTGTATAGCGGTATCTTATTTAACGAGAATATCAGGCGTACTTCTGCACTTTCGCCCGAAGAAGAGCAGCAGAGCTTTAAACTGCCACCGGGTTTCGAGATACAGCTTTTTGCTGCGGAACCCGAGATAGGAAAGCCCATTAACATCAGCTTTGACGGCAGGGGCCGCATGTGGGTCTCACAATCTTTTGAATATCCTTTCCCGGCCAAAACACCCAACAAGGGCAAGGACAGGATAACCATACTGGAGGACAGCAATGGCGACGGCAGGGCCGATAAGTTCACCAATTTTAATGATACGCTGAATATCCCTATAGGTATATTGCCCGTTGGCAATGGTGCTGTATCATATAGTATCCCTAATGTTTACCGCTTTTACGATAGTGATAACAACAACAAGGCCGATGCGCAAAAAAAACTGCTTGGCCCGTTTGGATATACCGATACGCATGGTATGGTCAACAACTTTTTGAGGGGGTATGACGGCTGGGTATATGCCTGCCACGGCTTTACAAACCTTTCAACCATCGCCGGTGCCGACGGGGACAGCATTACTATGCGCTCGGGCAATACCTTTAGATTTAAGATAGACGGCAGCAGGGTTGAACAAACCACCAGCGGGCGTATCAATCCCTTTGGCCAGGTGTATGATGAGATGGGTTATTTGTACTCGACAGATTGCCATACCTCGCCCCTATACCAGCTTATTATGGGCGGCGACTACACAGGCTGGGGTTTGGAGCAGGGTATGGGTTTTGCACCGGATATGAAACCCTTGCAAAACGAGGCTACTGCCCTTGCCGGCATAGCCTATTATGCCGATACGCTATTTCCAAGAGATTACCAAAAAAACTTATACATAGGCGACGTGGTGGCAAGCCGCATTTACCGTAACTCTTACATCAATAAAGGCTCGACCCCGGTTGGTAAAAGGGAGCCTGATTTTGTAAAAAGCAAAGATCCATGGTTCCGCCCGGTGGATGTGAAGATGGGGCCTGACGGGGCTATTTACGTGGCTGATTTTTATAACAGCATCATTGGCCACTACGAGGTGCCATTGGACGACCCGCGCCGTGATAAGGTGCGCGGCCGTATTTGGCGCATCACCTACAAGGGCATGAGCAATAAAAATGCCGACCTATCCACAGCCAAGATAGCCGAACTGCTTACTGCGCTGGATGCGCAGAACATGCAGGTACGTATGCTTGCCGCCGACCAACTGGCTGACCGTATTGGTCAGCCCGCGGTAGCCGGGTTAAAAGCTATCCTGAAAAAGAAAAGCACGAGCCCTATACAATATATACATGCCTTATGGGTATTGCAGCGGCTTGATGCTTTATCAGCAGATGAAATTAATAAAGCTGCGGCTAAACCCGACGCTATAATAAAGGTACATACCCTGCGCATACTCCGGCAGCGTAAGCCGGATGCGGATAATTTTTATAGCGTTATATTAAAAACACTGAAGGATAGCAATCCGCATGTACAGCGTGCCGCATTGGAGGCGTTTAGCAGTTATCCAAACATGGCTACGTTGCAGCATGTACTGGCATTTAGGAAAACCATACCCGATTACGATACGCATATGATATATACCAGCAGGCTGGTAGCACGAAATATATTGCGGCATGATGAGGTAATGAGGCAGGCTGCAGCCAAAACATGGGAGGATGCCGATGCAGTAAATATTGCCGATGTGCTGGCCGGGGTAGCTTCGGAACCTTCGGGAATCTTTCTGTCGAAATATTTGGAAACGCACGCGCTGGCCTACTTTAACATACAGCCTACCTATGCGCAAATGATCCGCTTTTTACCGTCAGGTCAAGTTGATAAGGCAATAAGCGTTGCCGAAAAGAAATGGTCTGGCGATGTGGAAACCGGTTACATGGTTTTAAAGGGCATAAAACAGGGACTTGCCCAGCGCGGAATGGCCGACAGGCCCCAAACCGCAGGATGGGAAAAAATACTGGCGGCGGGTTTAATGGAAAAATACAAGCCTGCTGAAACCGGCAATATTTTTTTACCCGAGAAACAGATATTTGCCCTGCAAACTGCCGGCACTTATAAAATGACGGAGCTTGAACCGCAGGTAAAGGCATACTATGCTACATCATCGGTTGCCGAGCCGGCTGTTAAAACAGCGGCAGTAGCTGCATTTTTAAAAATATCACCGCAAAAAAATGCTGCCGAAATGCAAGCCTTATTAAATAACCCCGATGTGCCTTTGAGTTTTAAAACACAAGTGGCCTGGGCATTAGGCGATTTAACAGGCAGTACCGACAAAGGTATACTAACAGCCGTTAACAACGCACTGGCATCAGTAAATAACGCCCCGCCCGAGATGCAGACCGCGCTGATCACTTCGCTGGCTACTTCTGCGGAAGGGAAAGACATCATATTTACCAAGGTGCGTAAAGGCGAGTACATGACACGCGTGCTGATGCAACCAAAGGTAGAAGAGCGGATATTAATGAATATCTCGTCAAAACAAAAGAAAACCTACCGGGAAATCATCGCTAATGTTGAACCCGTAAATGCGGAAAGGAACCGGGTAATAAAAGAGCGTGTAACCGAGTTTACCGCAGATGCTGTGAAAAAGACATTGCCTTCACTTGATTCGGGCAAGATGGTGTTTATACAAAACTGTGCCGTTTGCCATAAAATTGGCGGGCAGGGCGCCAACATAGGCCCTAACCTTGACGGTGTAAGCAAATGGGGGCCAAACAACCTTGCCGAAAAGATACTTGACCCCAATCGCAATATTTCTGAAGCTTTTCGCAACTACACCATAAAGTTAAAAGATGGTAAAGTATTATCGGGCCTGTTCAGGCGGGAAGAAGGTGCTGTAATTATATTTGCCGATATAACAGGGCAGGAATTTACTGTAGCAAAAAAAGACATCGTAGAACGCACTGGTGCTAAATATACCCTGATGCCTGATACCTTCAGGGATAAATTGTCACAGCGCGAGTTTGACGCGATAATCAACTATTTGTTAAATCATAAAAGCTGATAAAATACCGTAAACAAATAGCTTATAAAAAAGAGAACCGCTTATTATTTAAGCGGTTCTCTTTTTGCGTGATTTAATTTGTCCAATTATCAGTACGGAAAGGCTCGGCCGGCAAGCCGTCTGAATTTTGCAGGTTGGTCATAGCGATATTGGTAAAGGCATAACGCGCGGCTATTACCGGTAGAGGTGTACCCGCAGGCACAATAAGCTTAACAGTAGTACCGCTGATACTGGCGGTAGCCTGGCGAAAAATATGGTCAGACCCGGCCACAAAGAATACCTGCGCTAAAGGTGTATTGTTCTTGGTAGTTAAACCGTTTGCAGTGCCCGTAATATACTTTATAGTTGCTATATAATTGTTTCCCTCGTACCCTTGTGTAAAACCGGCATAGTTAGGCTGCGGGCCTAAACAAGCTACAGCAGTTAAACCATAGGTTTTATTTAACGCTACTGCTGCCAGCCGTTCGCCAACAGGTTTTTTGTCCTTTGGATGCACGTCGGTTAAATTGCCTACATCCATAGTAACGGCTATCCCTGTATATGGCAAACTCCGTAAACCTGCCTGTGCTTCGCGTATCTTTGAATAATTATTCAATGTAGGGTCTGTAGCCCCATCAAACA
>JBDSIC010000363.1:0-6259 GCA_039918195.1 Mucilaginibacter sp. | reverse complement strand
TAGCCTCCCAAAATTTGAAGGTGATTATGACGAGGCCTTTTTTGGCGGTGATGGCCTGGAAAGGTTATCAGCTTACATCACTGTAAACAAAGAAGAACTGGAAGAAATAGGCGACGACGTACGTTTGGGCCCGCCGCTTACCCGTCCATCAAAAATTGTATGTATCGGGTTGAACTTTGCTGATCATGCGAAAGAATCGGGTGCGCCAATACCTAAGGAGCCTATCATTTTCTTTAAAGCGACATCATCGCTTAACGGCCCGAATGATAATGTGACCATACCGCGCAATAGTGTAAAAACTGATTGGGAAGTGGAACTAGCCTTCGTTGTCAGCAAAAAAGCCAGCTATGTAAAAGAAGAGGACGCGCTTGATCATATTGCCGGTTACGTGCTGCATAACGACTATAGCGAACGCGAATACCAGTTAGAGCGTGGCGGCCAGTGGGTTAAAGGCAAAAGCTGCGATACCTTCGCGCCAATAGGGCCGTTTATCGCCACGCAGGACGAGATAAGCGACGTAAACAACCTGAAAATGTGGCTTACCGTAAATGGCAAAAAATTCCAGGACGGTAATTCAGCTACGTTGATATTTAAAATACCTTTCCTGTTAAGCTACATCAGCCAGTTTATGACGTTATTGCCCGGCGACGTGGTATCAACAGGCACGCCCCCGGGTGTTGGCCTTGGCGTAAAGCCCGAGCCTATTTATTTGAAGGCAGGCGATGTGGTGGAGTTGGGTATTGACGGGTTGGGGAGTTCGAAACAGACTTTGGTGGCCTGGGAGAATAAGTGATTATTCCCACGCGTCATTGCGAGGAACGAAGCAATCTCTTTAAGACATTTCACAGTGCTTAACTTAAAGAGATTGCCACGCTACGCTCTCAATGACGCTTATTAAAGCTAAACGGAAAAGTTTAAAATGATACAAAAACAGTTAGAAGAAATATTACCTGCCGCCCGGATAAAAACCCGGCTGATAGACGTGCTGTCCTACGCTGCGGATGCGGGGTTTTATAGCTTAACGCCTAAGGCGGTAGTACAGCCTGTCGACGAAAAAGAGATCGTCGCGCTGTTTCATTTTTCTAACACGCATAATATACCCATGGTGTTCCGTACAGGTGGCACCAGTTTGTCGGGCCAGTCGATAACCGATGGACTGCTTGTCGACCTGAGCCAATACTGGGACGGTTTGAAAATTGAAGAAGACGGTGCGCTGGTGCGCGTACAGCCCGGTATTACTGGCGGCATGGTAAATACCTACCTAAAAAAATACAAACGCAAAATAGGGCCCGACCCGGCGAGTATCAACTCGGCCATGATGGGGGGGATAGTTTCCAACAATTCAAGCGGGATGTGCTGCGGGGTGAAGCTTAACTCGTACCATACCGTAAAACACATCAGGTTCATCCTGCCGGACGGCAAGACATTTAATACTGAAACCCCGGATGATTATAGCCGTTTTGAAACGGAATGTACCGGTATTTACACCCTGATAGCCGGCATTCGCCAAAGGCTTACAGAAGATACCGAACTGCGTGATCGTATCCGTAAAAAATACCAGATAAAAAATACGGTAGGCTACTCGGTAAATGCGCTGATAGATTTTGATCACCCGCTGGATATACTGGCCCACCTGCTGGTAGGCGCCGAAGGCACGTTGGCCTTTATCGCCGAAACGGTTATGAATACCGTGCCCGATTATGTGTTCAAGTCGACCTCGATGCTGTATTTCCCGGATATATTTACTGCCTGCCAAAGCATTGTACCACTAAATGATGCGGGCGCGAGGGCGGTTGAACTGATGGACAGGGCATCTTTGCACGCTATTGAAAACATGCCAAGCCTGCCGGCCGTTATCCGTGAGTTGCCTGAACATGCAGCCGCATTATTAGTTGAATTTCAAGAGAATACGTATATCGAGTTAGAGGAAAAGGTGAATGCTTTTTTACAGGTAGTGCCTAACTTGTCGTTACTGCACGCGCCTATATTTACTACAGATCCCAGGGAGCAGGAGTATTTTTGGAAGGTGCGTAAGGGCTTGTTCCCGTCGGTTGGCGCGGTACGGGTGAGCGGCTCTACGGTGATACTGGAAGATGTGGCCTTCCCGGTTGAAAAGCTGGGCGACGCGATACTGGATTTGCAGGGTTTATTTAAAAAATACGAATACAACAATGCGATCATCTTCGGTCACGCGCGCGATGGAAATATCCACTTTTTAATAACCCCCGAGTTTAACTCCCCTGCTGAAGTAACACGGTACGACCGCTTTATGCGCGACGTGGTGGATGTTGTGGTACACAAATACGATGGCGCTTTAAAAGCCGAACACGGTACCGGTCGCAATATGGCCCCCTTTGTAGAAACCGAATGGGGCGGCGAGGTTTACGACCTGATGAAGCAGATAAAACACGCCGTTGACCCTAATAACCTGCTCAACCCCGGTGTTATTATTAACGAGGACAAAGAGGTACACATAAAAGATATTAAGCCGCTGCCAACAGTAGAGCATGAGGTAGATAAATGTATTGAATGCGGCTACTGTGAGCATAAATGCCCCAGCCGTAACCTGACAACAACACCACGCCGCCGCATAGTGATACGCCGCGAACTGAAGAAGATGGAAATACGAGGGGATAAGGCCAACCATAAGATACTGCTCGACCAGTTCCAATATGATGGCATGGATACCTGCGCGGTTGATGGCCTGTGCGCCACAGCCTGCCCCGTTGATATTAATACCGGCGAGCTGATAAAACGCCTGCGGCGAGAAAGCCATTCGCCGTTTGCTAACAAGACCGCTTTACTGGTTGCCAAAAATTTTGGCGTGTTGGTATGGGGCGCACGGTTTGCACTGGGGGCAGGGGCAATCATGAATAAAATATTTGGTAAGCATACTATGGCAGGTATAACCAAAGGAATGAAAGAACTCATCCCGGATATGCCGTTGTGGACCGACCAGATATTGCCGCCCCCAAGCCTGTCGGTATTAAACACTAAAGTAAGCAGTTCAACAGAGAAGATCATCTACTATCCAAGCTGTATATCGCGTATGCTGGGCAGTAACGTGGGTGGCAAAAAAAACCTGATGGAAGCCTTCCTCAGTGTATCAAACAAAGCCGGAATAGTGGTGGAAGTGCCTAAAAATGTGTTTGGCAGTTGCTGCAGCCAGATATTCTCATCCAAAGGCTACAGCGATGCCAATAAGTACATGGCCAATGTATTTATAGATAAAATGTGGGAGGCCAGCAGCCAGGGCAGCTATAAAATTGTTATCGATGTAAGCTCCTGTGCTTATTCCATCAAAAATATGCGCTATAACCTTACCGATGAGAACCGCGAACGATTTGATAAGCTAACCATATTGGATTGCGTTGATTACCTGCACGATATGGTGATGCCACGCCAGCAATTGGTAAACAAACGCGGCTCGGTAGTGGTACACCCGGTATGCTCGCTGCAAAAAATGAACACGCAGGATAAGTTTGTGCATTTGGCTAACCACTACGCCGAAAAGGTAACCGTGCCCAAACACTCGGGCTGCTGCGGCATGGCCGGCGACCGGGGCTTTCTTTTCCCGGAACTAACCAACTCAGCAACCTTACCCGAGGCGCTGGAGGTAACACAGCACCTATACGACGGCTATTATTCTTCCACCAAAACCTGCGAAATGGCCATGTCGCATGCGGTGAATGAAAATTATGAGTCAATATTGTATTTGCTGGATGAAGCGGTGGTTTAAATAATTTATTTGTGATTACTCTGCCGGGTATAATCCTTGTGTATATTTCAAAGAGGCACTTATCATTTCGCGCAGCACATCCTCATCGACATCATCTAATTTTTTAATATACACACATCCTTTGGCAGCTTTATGCTTGCCAAATCTTGCAAGCATTTCGTCTTTTCCGTTAGGTCCGCACATAGTATACAACGAAATTGCATCTTTACGCGGCGAAAAGCCGGTAAGTGGTGCGTCACCTTCATGCCCGCTGGCGTATTTGTAATGGTAGCTGCCAAAACCGATAATGCTCGGTCCCCACATCTTTGGCTCAAACCCGGTTTGATTTTTAAAAATTTCTATAAGGCGGAAACTATCTTCCCGCTTTTTTTCGTCAGTAACCCAGCTGTTAATAAAATCGGTTACGCTTCTTTCAGTTTCGGTAGTTTTTGTTTTTGCCATGACGATGTTTTTATAACTCAAAATACGGCAATATTCCGGATAGCTACAAAAAAATCGGGCCAGGAAAAATTCCCGGCCCGAACCAATCACTCTAAAACAATCACCTCTCTAACCAAAAGAAGTATCTTAAATAATTATATGTTGTGTAAATTATTTTCTCTTTATACAATTAACACACAAAGTTACCCAAAATTATAAATTGATTGTTTAAACACCTGTTTTTGACCAACGGGTGACATTTGACCACCCTATAGGTCATTGCGCGTCATAGCGGGTATATAATTCGCTACTTCAGCAAATAGTACAACTGGTTAAAATTATACGTAATACCCAGCACAACCCTGCCCGAAGGCTGGGGGTGATCGTCTACCGCGGCCCAGGCTTTGGTTTGCACGGCCAGGTTTAGGGTAACGTTCTTAATAAACAGGTCAACCCCTATGCCCGACATCAGGTTGTTCATTACATGCTCACCGGTGCGTACGCCTTTGTATTCTTCGCCCCCCGAGTATTCATAAGCCAATTGCGCAGAGGGCACCATTTTGACGGTTTTACTAAGGCTGACATTATAAAACAAGTTCAAATAACCGGTGATACTATTGGCTATGCTAACCCTGTCGGCATTTTCACCGTTGAATTTGTAGGTGCCGCTGAGGCTCAAACCGGCCTTTTTATACCCCACTAAATAGTTTAAGTATAAAAAGCCATCAGTACTACCTGTACCGGTTTGGGTGAGAGTGTTATATTGTATGCCTTCAAAATTCTCTGCCTTGTAATTGCCTGTAGCCAGTTTAACGCCGGCACCGACAATAAGCCGCTGGTTGATCAATTTTTTATCCAGCTTGCGCAGCAAGTGGTACCCGGCATACATGGTAACATCGCCCAGGCCGGCAATTGTGCTGGTGTTGCCGTTATACTTTTCGGTGTTTGATACATACGGCACTACCGCGTTCAGCTCAATACGGCGGCTCATAAAGTACCTTGCCCTTATCTCGGTAGCGCGGTATACCTCGTAGTCGGTGGGGTTGTTGTTGTGGTTGGTGATCAACCCGTCGCGGTTATTACCTGCCGGGAAGAAACTTGCACCGCCCGGGAAGAACGAGTGTTTTTGGCCGTAATACCCACTAAACGACCGGTAACGATGTAACATCGAAATACTGCTTTGGTTATCATAAGGGGTTATCCCCATAAAGCACCCGCAAATATCGCAGGCCTTTAACACAGGCGCGTTAAAAAAAAATATCAATGCCATAACGGCCAGGCGCAGCCTATTGTTCCAAAAACCTTTTATCATGTGTAAATTCATTGTCTGTTAGTCTTTTTAAAATTTAATCACCTGTGCCCGTTCAGGCGGCGCCACTTTATCCTTGCGGCAGGCCGCTCCGAAGATCAGCATCGAAAAAATTGAGCAAACGCTTAGCTTACTGTTCATTTTAGTTATGCAGGTGTTCTACCGTTAAAAAGCTGTTTACATAATTATTGGCTACAATAACCGAATTAGCCCCGCTGATGGTGACGCTTAGCGTAGCAAAATCAATATCAGTGGTGCCGGTAAATAAAGCGGCAGCATTAGCGGCCAAATGTATTTGCGGTTTGCTGTTTGACCGTACCCTTAGTACATCACCGTTAAAGCTTTGTGTAGTGGTACGTATGGTATTATTAGGCGGTTTTGCCCCGCCGATGTGGAAAGTAAGCTTATTACCCGGCGCAGTTGACTTTGGCGAATTGCCCTCGAACTTTACAAAGATATAGCCGGTGTCCCAGTCCCAGAACATGCCTTTGGCCGGGTCGAGCGCGCCGGTTTGCGCGCCGCTGGAGTTACGCACGCTATCCACACCAATAGTGAAGCTGATAGCCGTATAATCGCCTGCCGGGATGTTTTCCAGCGTTTGTAAATGGCTGTCCTCATCGGCAGCGTCAATTAAAAAGTAGCTTTCGGGTATGGTGTATTTGGAGCCATCGGCTTTTACTAAACTCACATTGCTTACATAGTATTTGAACATGCTTATGGTAAACTCGTCGCCATGCGCATTGGTGTAAGTTTCGTCGTTTAGTACCAGGTCATCCTCGCCAACTACGTCC
>JBDSIC010000362.1:0-3491 GCA_039918195.1 Mucilaginibacter sp. | reverse complement strand
AGGCTGATTCTATCATGTCCTTATCATTTTTGGCGGCTTTCTTTTCAACCGCACCAACCGGGTGACCGGCAAAAGGTAGTGTCATGTTCTCGCCGCCCCAGTAGTCGCCACCGCCGCCCCATTCTTCGGTACCGGTACCATAGGCCTGCGGCGTCTGGCTGTCATCAAAAAAGAAGCGTGGGTCGCCTTCAAGCGTGCCCAAATAGGCGTTGTGCGAAAATATGAACGACATACCCGCAAAACTGCCCGACCATTTATCCTTACCCTCAATTCCCCGTGTATCTAAAAAACGCATGTCCTTACCCAATTCTGGCTTTGGAATATGTTTGTAGGTAGCATGAAAATAGCTGCTGGTGTTAGCGGCCGCGGTTAAAGGCTCGTAACGTATCTCGTAGCTGATCCCGGTATCCGGCAGCTTTATCCCACCTATTTCAAACTTCGCCGACTTAAAAAATGGCATAGGGTAATAACAGCCCAGTTCTACCACTTTACCTATCGTATCAAACCGGATATTTAAAGGGAAGCCCTTTACCAAATACTCTTTATTATCGCGGTTATAAAAAGTGCCTGCGCCATAAAACAAGCATACCGGCACGTCAACAGATGCCTCATCTGCACCATCCCAGGTTATTTTTAAACGCAGCCTGTCCATATCTATGGCCTTATCAAGCGGAAGCTTAAATTTAAGCGCCCTGACTATGGAGGGGCCTGCTTTTATATTGGCTATTAGTTTCAGCCCGTCAGTATCCAGTTTTATTTTCCCTGTTTGCTTCGCGATGTTTTGCGGGGCGATATCGGTGCCGGCCTTGTTTATCAGTTGCAGCACATCATCACCCGGTACTTTATTAATATCCCACGAGCGAATTGGCTGCGAAAGGTTATCCTCGTTAGCATATAAATGGTAGATATAATAGCCTGTACCATAACGTGTACGGGAATAAGCTAGCTGCAATGTGTTTTCAAAAGCGATGGGCGACCAGATCAGGTCGGCGCCTTTGGTATCACCCCAAGTCCAGTTCAATGGCCTGGGGAATGGCGCCGAAGGGATAAACTGCGAGTTCTTTATTGTTTTTTTGGCATGTTCAGGGTCGGCGGTGCCATCTTCTTTTACTATGTTATCTTTTCCATCTACATTAAAATGCCAGGGGCTGCCATGCCAATGGTTGGTGCGAAAAAAATACAGTATGCCTTTGCCAGCAACATCAAGGGTAATGTTGTAATCTTCCTCTTTCATGTAAAGAAAGTGGCAGCAATCGGCGCGTTCGTTGCCGCCCATGCGGTCGTAAGTGCTGCGCATGTAGGCACGGACGCCTATGCGCTGCTGCGGCCATTTATCCCACATACGGTAAGCATCCAAACCTACCGGGATAAGCGGCAAGCCTGTACTATTTGTTTGCGCATAGGCGGATGACAGGCATAGGCCTATACCCGCTATAACAATTATAGCTTTGAAACTCATAAGACAGGTTATTGTACGATGATAAAAGCTTACTCGGCCACCACTTCAATTAGGTGGTTTTTTGGTTTATTACTGGTGTATATCTGGTTTACAATTGCTTTCTGTTGGTTACGCCAGCCCTCTCGCACTTCGGGAAAACGGGCAAGGGTGTAATTATCCTGGTTCATCCGCACAAACGGGTTTTTTATGGATGCTTTGTTCACACTATCCATTGCCGCAGGGCCGTCGTTGTATAACAAGCCCTTCTCTTGCAAAAAGCCGTAATTCATCCATATGTACATCCGCAGGCGGCGCTCTATCTGGAAGCGTTCCTCGTTCATGTGCATCAGCGAAAGCGCCTGCTGGTACTGCGGGGTATTAACTATGGTAGCCAGGTTTATACCTTTTACATAATCGGCGGCGGCCCATTTGCCAATGGCGCGACCGTCAATTTTAAGTGTGTAGTTGCCATCGGTTAGCCCGTTCACGTAAACCATCTCTCTGTTCATATCGTCAGTAAACGGAACAACTTTTAAGGCTCTTGATGCCGGTACCTGGGCTTCAAAGCCCTTTGGTAAGGTATCTACCGGAAAAGGCAGCGCGCCGGCCAGGTAATTAAATTTCACCCCGTTTTTTGTTGACACTAAATTGGTGATGGTGCAATTTACCGTTTTGCGAACTTTTTTACCGGCGGCATCAATGTTTACATCGGCAACGTCATAACCTGCTAAGCCCTGCCCCTTTAAAAACAGGTAGGTCATTACCATGTGCCCGTCGTTATCGGGGTGGATACGGTCGCGGCCACAAAGGGTGAAAGCCGAGTCGGTTTGCTGTTCGCGCACGTTGATGGCGGTCATCGGGTGCTGAAAATCTATGAAACCCCAGTTATTCTTTTTAGCCGATGCCTGCTGAAATTCGGCTATCTTGCCTATGGCATCATTCTTTTTAGGATAGGGTTTGGTCTTTATCTTTGCGGTTTGGTCATACGGCGACGAGGCGATGATGATCTTCTTTATTTCGGGATGGTTTTTTAGTTTTTGCTCCAATACCTGGTAACGGTCGTAGCATACCTGTATTTTATTTTTAGACTTTTCTGCTGCATCGGGCGCAAAATACTCCATATAACCACTGTCATTCATCCCAAAGGTCAGCGTCATAATATTCGGCTTGCGCGCAAATACATCCTTATCAATACGGGTAGTTATATTTTTTACATCATCGCCGCCTATACCGCCGTTCATCACTTCTATCCGCCGGTTAGGGAAACGCGTCATATAATAAAGCCATATATACGAGTGATAATGCCCGTTATCGGTAATACTGTTGCCCACAAAGGCCACGCGGTCGCCCTGCTGAAAAGGTTTTAACTGCTGCTGTGCCTGTGCATGTATTAAAACCAGCAATGCTGTTATTGATAGTAGAAATTTCTTCATTTGTATATGAGTAAATGTTTTTAATTATCCCAGTTATCGGTGCGGAAGGGCACTGCCGGCAAGCCTGTGCTGCCTGCTAAATTTGTAATCGGCGCATTGGTAAAGGCATACCTTATGGCCACGGGCTGCTGCACTTCGCGGGCATTAAGCCAAACCTCGTTACCTGCAATGCGCGCCTCGGCTTTATAAAACTTTTTGTCGGGCCCAGCTACATAAAAATGCTTGGGCGGCAGCCCGTCAATTGTTTTAAGTCCCGACCCTATGGTTTTCTTATCAAACTGCACTTTTACCCAGTTGCCGTCAACCTTAAACTTTTTGTAGTGCGGGCCAAGTGCAACAATATCTTCGCCATAGGTTTGGTTTAAAGCTGCCTTAGCCAGGCGTATACCAACATCCTTTTTATTTAGCGGGTGAATGTTATCCGGCTCGCCAATATCCATAATTACGGCCATGCCGGTATTTTTCGTTTTTAATATACCCTCCTGCGCCTCGCGGAATTTTGCGTACCAGTTTAAGGTCGAATCTTTTTTACCCCATTTGTAGGGGGCCACCTGTACAAAATAATATGGCAGATCGCCCTGCGCAAAATCGTGCCTCCAGCCGGCCAATGTGGCGTTGGT
>JBDSIC010000361.1:0-2513 GCA_039918195.1 Mucilaginibacter sp. | reverse complement strand
ATTGTCCGTTGGCTTTTAGCGTGCCATTTACCAAATCTTTAACCAATGGCACACAGCCACCACAACCGGTACCGGCTTTGGTACATTTTTTAATACCATCCAAATCGGTACAGCCACCTTCGGTAACGGCCGAACAAATATCAGATTTAGTTACCGCCTCGCATGAGCAAATAAGCGCCTCATCCGGCAAACTCATAACACCAGCGCCGGCATTGCTTTCGCCACCTCGCGAACCTAGTATCAGGTCCTCCGGGTCTGGCGGTAATACTATTTTATTATTAACTGTTTGCAGTAGTATATTGTAAGCAGATGCATCGCCAATTAAAATACCACCCAGTAGATACTTACCATCATTACTTATGTTGATGCGTTTGTACGTTCCTTTGTGGGTATCCTCAAAAACAATGGTGCGACAATCTGGCTCAGTAATAAAGGCATCGCCAAAGCTGGCTACATCAACCCCAATTAGTTTTAGCTTGGTGCTCATGTCAAACCCGTAGAATGATTTATCACCTTCGGTAATGCAAGCCACTACAGTATCTGCCATTTCATAACCCGGAGCTACCAGGCCATATATCATATTATCATATAGCGCGCATTCACCAATAGCAAAAATGCTGGCATCGCTGGTTTGCATTTTTTCATTAACCATGATGCCGCCACGTGTGCCAACTTCTAAGCCTGACAGTTTGGCCAATTCGTCGCGCGGACGGATACCTGCCGATATCACCATCATATCTACCGGCAATAAACTATCATCGTTAAAGCGTAAGGCTTCTATTTTATGTTCTCCATCAAAACTGGCAGTACTTTTATTTAAATGGATATTTAGTCCCAATGCTTTTAATTTGCTCTGCAGCATAGCACTACCTGCCGAATCAATTTGCCTTGGCATTAAGCGCGGGGCAAATTCAATTACATGGGTTTCTTGTATGCCCAGGTCTATTAACGCTTTGGCCGCTTCTAACCCCAATAAACCGCCACCCATTACCGCGCCAACTTTAGCATTGGCGGCATAGGCTTTTATCAACTCCAGATCCTCAATAGTACGGTATACAAATACGCCTTCTTTTTCTACTCCCGGAATATCAGGAACAAAAGCTGACGAGCCCGTGGCTAAAACTATATAGTCATATGATAACTTTAGACCGCTTAAAGCGTGTACAGTTTTTTCGGTACGGTTTATTTCTTGTATGGGATCGCCCAGGTGCAGGGTGATATTGTTTTCGGCGTACCAGGTTTCAGTTGACATAGAAAGGTCATCAGCTGATTTACCGTTAAAATATTCGCTAAGGTGAACGCGATTGTAAGCGCGGCGTGGTTCTTCCCCAAAAACAACTATATTGAACCGGGATGATTTGGATACAAGTTTTTCACAAAACTTGTATCCTACCATGCCATTGCCAACCACTATGATGTTAAGTTGCGCCATATTTTGAAATTTTTAAATGTTAAAGCCTATTTTATAATAAATGCACTCCATATTGCGACACTGGATACATTTACTTTAACAATATTAGATATTATTTCAGCTTAATGCAATTTTTTGATGCAATTTTTGACAAAAATGGTCGATTTTTATTAAATTGGATATAAAATTGACTAATTTTGAATATTATTTTAATTATATAGATGATATTAATCAAAAAATTATACAATTATTAAATAAGTAGAATAGTAAATAGATTAAAAACATTAATAATTTGCCCATTTTAATAAATTTTTAGACTAAATGATGAAAAAAGAGGCGATTTTTCCTGAATTGTTTGTAATTGGTGCCGGTCCGGGCGACCCAGAGCTAATTACAGTGAAAGCTTATAAGATTTTACAAGCCGCAGATGTAATTTTGTATGATAATTTAGCAAATGAAGAACTTTTAAGCCTCGCAAAACCCGAATGTGATAAAATATATGTCGGAAAACAGCCTTATGGCTCATATACTTCGCAAGAACAGATCTTGGAAATGATAAAACACTTTGCTTTTGCCAAAGGCAAAGTGGTGCGCCTTAAAGGCGGCGACCCTTTTATTTTTGGCCGTGGCTTTGAAGAAATTTTATTCGCCCGCGAAAATGGTATCAAAACACATTTTATTCCGGGTATATCAAGCATGCAGGCGGTGGGGTTAGAGGACATACCACTAACTCACCGTGCGGTAAGCGAGGGAATATGGGTAGTTACCGGCACAAAGAAGGATGGCACACTATCCGGCGACCTGCGTTTGGCCATGCAAAGCAACTCTACCGTTGTTATATATATGGGTATGAAACAATTGGATGCCATATCCACCACTTATATAGAAGCGGGCAATGGGGATATGCCTGCCGCTATTATACAACACGCATCATTACCTAAACAAAAAATGGTTAAGGGCCTGGTTAAGGACCTATCAAAACTAGCCGAAAGCAAACAATTAACACACCCGGCTATTATTATAATAGGCCCGGTTGTTGATTTAAACAACACGCAAAATAGTATATGAAGATCAGGATAAAAGGAAACTCGCTGCGTTACAG
>JBDSIC010000360.1:0-4321 GCA_039918195.1 Mucilaginibacter sp. | reverse complement strand
AACAACAATGATAGATAACCGCATACCGCTTAAAACAGGCGCTTCAGGAAAATTATTTTATGATTTTGGCGGTTTAAAAGCAGGCGATGGTATCGATAAAGCACACGTATATGATCTGCTTTCTGTTGATAGCAGCCAAAACATCAAATGCCTGTTGCTTGATCGGTCGGACGTTTTATGGGTAGGCATGTTAGGGCAGGGCCTTTATAAGTACCGTATTGGCAACAACCGGTTTAAACCTGTTTTACCTAAGATGAGCATCCAGCGGGTAAGCATGTTAAAAAAGGATATTGTTTATATACAGGGATGGGGCAGCACAACTACCCTGGCAGCTAACGGATCTGAATGTGACAATCCGCTTGAACCCATTATTGGGAAAGACCCCGCTGTTAATGTGCTGCAGGCCCGTAATGGCGATTATTGGGTTTATTGGCTGGTACCAAAAACATTATTACGTTATAACGCCCGCCTGAAACTATTAGCCACTTACCGTGATCTGGTTAACCCGGCGTTAACCGAACAGATGCAGCCCATGATAGAGGACGGCAGGCAGCGTCTATGGCTTTGTGGTACAAACGGCACACTGGCAATGGTTGATCCGGTTACCGGTAAGCTATCGCGGTATATGATAAATATTGAGCAAACTGCCGGCACAGCGGTACTTACCCAAACTACCGCGTTTTATGAAGATAAAACCGGTGTGTTTTGGCTGGGGACCGAACACGGTTTCGCCCGTTTGATATTTAAGGACAATACCACTACACCCGAAGTGAAATGGTTTAAAAATATCCCGGGAAACCGAAATTCATTAGGGTATAACTATGTATCATGGTTTATGGATGATGCTGTTAACCCCGATTACCTGTGGGTAAGCACCAAAGGCAGCGGTTTAAACCGTCTGCAAAAATCAACAGGTAATTTTAAGCATTATACCACCAAACAGGGCCTGCCAAATGATGTGGTATATGGCACAATTACCGATAAAGCCGGGAACATATGGGGCAGCACCAACCGGGGATTATTCTGCATGGTGGCATCAAACAAGAAAAATAATGATGAACCAGTTATCAGGGTATTTGGCACCAGTGACGGATTGCAAGCCGACGAATTTAACACCAACGCGTTTGGTAAACTAACCAATGGCGACCTGGTATTTGGCGGCGTAAACGGCATCAATATTTTTAGTCCGCAAAAAATATTGGCGACAAGTTTTACACCCAATGTATTTATCACAGGCATACTTATTGGTAATAAACAGCTTTCGCCCGGCGATAACACAGGTGTGCTGCATCAAACCATCGAGAAAACAAGATCCATTACGCTTAGCTATTTACAGGATGTATTAACACTGGAGTTTTCTGCGCTTGATTTTGCAGCGCCACAGCAAAACAAGTACCGCTACCAATTATTAGGTATTGATAAAGAATGGGTAGAGAGCGGCACCCGGCGCACGGCAACATATCTTCACCTGCCATCGGGCAAATATTTTTTTAAAGTGCAGGGCAGTAATAGCCAGGGAATATGGAGTAATCATATAGCTGAATTAAATATACAGGTATTGCCGCCTTGGTGGTTAAGCTGGTGGGCATATGTAATATATGCTTTGGTTGTGATTTTGGCCGTAAGAGGATATCTTAAGTTCAATGTAAACAAGGCGAAACTACAAACACAGCTAAACTACGAACAACTGGAAGCTAAAAGAGTAAAAGAACTGGATTCTATCAAAACACAGCTCTATACCAATATTACCCATGAATTTCGCACGCCACTTACCGTTATACTGGGTATGGCACAGCAGGTAATAGAAAAACCCGCGGAATTATTTGAAAACCGTATGGATTTAATAGTGCGCAATGGCCGAAGCCTGCTTAACCTGGTGAATCAAATGCTGGATCTTTCCAAGCTGGAAACCGGGAAAATGCATTTACAGCTGTCGCATGAAGATGTTATTTATTTTCTGCGTTATGTGGTAGAATCTTTTCAATCGCTGGCCGAAAGCCAGCAAAAGCGTTTGCATTTCCTGACAGATATTGATATGCTTTATATGGAGTATGACCGAGAAAAGTTAAGACAAATTGTTTCCAACCTCCTTTCAAACGCAATTAAGTTCACACCGGAAAAAGGAAATATTTATATCAGTGTAATAGAAAATGTATCGCCCGATAACATTGACGCCCCTACATTGATCATTAAAGTAAAAGATACCGGGATAGGGATACCCGAAGAACAGCTGAAATACGTTTTCGATAGGTTTTACCAGTTGGATAATAGTCATAAAACCGGAGGCACCGGTATTGGCCTGGCGCTTACCAAAGAGTTGGTTAAATTAATGGATGGGAATATTATAGTAAAAAGTCCGCCGCCAGGATCTTTTAAAGGCAGCGAATTTACCGTATTAATTAAGTTGAAAAAGGCACCTGTAATAGTCGATAGTACACGAATGGAATACAAGCAACCATTTTCTGCAGCTATAATACGGCAGCATGTAGTGTCGTCTGTATTACCTTATGAAAGAAAAAATGCAGATGCACCGCTAATATTGCTGGTTGAAGATAATGATGATGTATTGGCATATATAGCCTGCTGCCTTCCTGATTACAGACTGGCCATAGCCAAAGACGGCAGGGGAGGTTATGACATAGCTACAGACATCATTCCCGATCTGGTAATAACCGATATAATGATGCCATTGGTGGATGGCTTTGAATTGACGAGAAAATTACGTCATGATGAAAACACCAGCCATATTCCGGTTATTATGCTAACCGCAAAAGCCGACATCAGCAGTAAGGTAGAAGGTTTGCAGCAGGGTGCGGATGCCTACCTGGAAAAACCTTTTTATAAAGAAGAGTTGCTGGTAAGGATAAAGAAATTGCTGGAAACGCGTAAAAACCTGCAACAATATTATTTAAAGAAAGCCGGTATACACAGCGGTGCGCCATCAGAACCCGTTATCATGCATCATAAGCCTATGGAAGATAACTTTGTAAAACGGGTAAGGGAAGTGGTAGAACAAAATTTAGCGGATGTAAATTTCACGGTGGAGCGATTGAGTAGCCTGGTTTTCATGAGTCATTCCCAATTGCACCGTAAACTGGAGGCTTTAACAGGATATTCGCCCAATAAATTTATACGGATGATCCGGCTTAAACGAGCTAAAGAATTATTGCAGGACCCTGCCAATAGCATTGCCTCTGTTGCCATGGATTGTGGTTACGACGATCCGGGTTATTTTGCAAGGGTGTTTAAGCAGGAGTACGATGTTACGCCGCAGAAATGGCGGGCTGTAAAGTAATTAATCGTTTTAAAGATTGTAGCTGCAATTAATGAATAGATCGGCTTATTGATGTTGTTCATTTTTTGTAGTCAATTAGTCCAGTTGTCGGCTTTCCCGTTATCTTCCACCCAAATCTCTAAATAGACATCCTTGGATATAGGCTTACCTTTCTCTTTGATAATATCAAATTTTAGCGCGCTTAGTACTTTTTTAATTGTATTAGTGCAATAAGTATATTCCTTCTTTTCGTCGCTATAGCTGATTTCGCCGGCTGATTTTTATTTCACAGACTTAACGTTTGAAATTTTTCCTTCTTTACCAATTGTTATAAAATACTTCTCGGAGCAATCACAATCATCTGTATTTTTAATTTTTTAAGGTGCTTAAGCAAAATATCAGAAACCTTAGTATTGTACCGGCGATCAGTTGCTTTGAGATCATCAACATAATTATTTACATTGTCGATGTTTGATATATTGCCGTTAGCAATATGTAATACTATCTCCTCTTCATAAATAGTATTGAAAACGCCATCCCACCTCAATAGTTTATTAGTTACAGGGAAACCCAGATCGCCGGAAAACCAATCAATAAACACTTTGTCATTCTTAAACCTATCGCCGAAAATTGCCTGAGGCCAAAGTTTACAAAAAGCAATTGGACGATTATTCCAATAAAATTATAATAGCAAGGGAGCTACTATTAAAAGGGGAATTAGATGGTTCAGACTATAGAATTATTAAAAATGACTGTGAGAGACAAATTTCAATATTAGAAGGAAAGCTGCTTAACTCTTCTTCCAAGAATATTGGGATAGGGTCAATTCTTACTAAGGCTCTAAGTAATACTTCTATGCTCCCCGAATTGTATCAACGAGCTGACATTCAAGAGAAACGGACAATTATTAGTTCGATGTACCCGGAAAATCTGACTTTTGATGGCGAACAACATCGACTACAAGAGTGAATGAAGCAATTTGCGTTTTTGAAAGCGTAAGGGCCGTTTTTGATGGAAAAAAGAAAGGCAAACCAAGTACTAAACTCG
>JBDSIC010000359.1:0-4351 GCA_039918195.1 Mucilaginibacter sp. | reverse complement strand
TTCGGGGGTGGTAAAACCTTCCATGCCGCGTTCAACTATCAGTCCGCGTATTTTCCCGCTATCATCCCTGCCCCACACAATGGCAATATCAGCAAAGGGGGCGTTAGATATCCACATTTTGGCGCCGTTTAACAGGTAGTGATCGCCGGCATCCTTAAAATTGGTGGTCATGCCGCCGGGGTTCGAGCCGTGGTCGGGTTCGGTTAGCCCGAAGCAGCCTATTAACTCACCCGAGGCAAGCTTAGGGAGGTATTTGTGTTTTTGTTCTTCAGATCCGTAAGCGTAAATAGGGAACATCACTAATGAACCCTGTACCGAGGCGGTGGAGCGTATCCCTGAATCACCGCGCTCTATCTCCTGCATAATAATACCGTAGGCCATATAATCAAGCCCCATGCCGCCGTATTCAACCGGTATGGTAGGGCCAAAAGCACCTATTTCGGCAAGGCCTTTTAGCAATTGTTTAGGGAACTCGGCACGTTGCGCGTAGTCTTCAATAATCGGGCTAACTTCTTTTTTCACCCAATCCCTAACAGATTGACGTATCAGTTTATGTTCATCAGTAAGCAATTCATCCAGCAGGTAGTAGTCGGGCGATTCAAAAAGGTCAGTTTTAGCCATCGGTTCACAAAATTTGGTGGGCAAATTTAATCAAAGCTATTTAGATTGGATTTATTTATCTTCATTACTTTTGAAAGATGATCATAGTACTATTACAGGGTGCCGAATTTTTCGCCTACCACGGGTATTATCCTGAGGAGCAGCTACTGGGCTGCAGGTTCATTATTGACCTTGCCGTTACTTTTGACCCGCAGGATACGCTGGCGGACGACAAACTGAGTAATACCGTTAACTACGAGCAGCTATACAATATATGCAGTACCGAGATGAAAAATCCGCGTAAACTGATAGAAACTGTGGCCAACGCTATTGTCGAAAAGATAAAAAGCGACTACCCCTTTGTGTTAAACATTGAATTAACACTCAAAAAGTTAAATCCGCCGATGAAAGGGAACCTGGAAAATTCAGGCGTGATCATCAACTATAATAAATGAGCTACAATAAAATGACAGCCGGTATATTGGATGCTACCCGCGAAATATCGGGTGTAGATTTTGTGCTGACCGGGCAGGCGGAGGTGGAACGCTATAGCCACGATGAAACCGAACACCTGTTATTTTACCCCGAAGTAGTGGTTAAGCCCGGCACCGCCGAAGAGATATCCCGTTTATTAAAGCTATGTAACGACCATTTAATACCCATAACCCCGCGCGGCGGCGGCACGGGGTTAAGCGGCGGCGCGCTGCCCGTTATGGGCGGCTTGCTGTTATCAACCGAGCGCTTAAATAAAATAATTGATATAGACACCCAAAACCTGCAGGCCACGGTAGAAACCGGTGTAATAACCCAAATATTAATAGATGCCGTAGCTGAACATGGTATGTATTATCCAATTGATCCATCCAGCAAAGGCAGCAGCTTTATCGGCGGTAATATAGCACATTGTTCGGGCGGGCCACGGGTGGTAAAATACGGTGGTATACGCGAGTATGTGCTTAATTTGGAAGTGGTTTTGCCGGACGGCGAAATTATCTGGACAGGTGCCAATACCCTAAAATATTCATCAGGCTATAACTTAACCCAGCTTTTGATAGGCTCGGAAGGTACACTGGGCATTGTAACTAAAGCTGTGGTACGGCTGATACCCTTGCCTGTGCACAATGTGCTGTTATGGGCCTCGTTTACCTGTAGCGAGGATGCCTGCGCCGCGGTTTCGGCCATATTCAGGGCCGGCGTTACGCCTTCGGCGCTGGAGTTTATTGAGCGTCCGGCGGTAGAGCTGGTATTAAAATATAATAACATCAGCTTTAGCATGAATAATAATGCCCATGCTTTTTTGCTGATAGAAGTTGACGGCGCGGATATTGACGTGATCATGAAGGATTGCGAGAAGATAAACATTGTGTTAGAAGGTTTTAACTGCACCGATGTGCTGCTTGCTGACACAGCCGCCCAAAAGGAAGAACTTTGGCGCATACGCCGCACTATCAACCCGTCCATTAAGGCAGCTAACGCAATATATAAAAAAGAAGATACGGTTGTGCCGCGTGCTTACCTGCCTCAATTGTTAAAGGGTGTTAAAAATATTGGCGCTAAATATGGATTCGAGTCTATCTGCTTTGGCCATGCCGGCGATGGCAACCTGCATGTAAACATTATAAAAGCAGGCATGAGCGATCATGACTGGGAGCATAAGCTGAAAGACGGCATCGCCGAGATATTTGAATTAACGGTGTCCCTCGGCGGCACCATATCCGGCGAGCACGGCATTGGCCTGGTGCAAAAGGAATTTATGCCGATAAAATATCAACCTGCGCATTTTGAACTATGGCGCGGAATTAAGAAGGCTTTTGACCCGAATGGGATATTAAATCCGGGAAAGATATTTTAGATGCAATAAACCCAACCATCATGCCGAATTTTCGGCAACCCACAGGGAATTTAATTGCTCAGCTTATGAGATGCTGAAACAAGTTCAGCATGACTAAGAGGTGAAAAAACTCAATTGGTATTCAATATCAGCGGCGGCTCATCGTACTCTATCATTTTCTGCCGCTCGCCGCGGGGGATAGGGGTTGATTTATTTGCCGCGTAATCGTAGCTGATACATACGGTTTTGCCGGTGGTGCATATCTCTTCGCCGTTCTCGGTATGCTTAACCAGCACATGCATTACATCAAAACTGCTGTTGCCAATACGCGTGGTGCGCACATAGCACGATATCCTGTCGTGCTGAGTCAAAGGCTTCAGGTAGTTTATTTCTGAGCGGCCCAGTATAACGCCGGCCTGGTTCCAGTCCCAGTCTATCGCTTCGCGCCAGTAGTTAGAGCGGGCAATTTCAAAGTAGGTAAGGTAAACGGCATTGTTAACATGACCGTATGAATCCATGTCCGAAAAGCGGATGGGTATGTCGGTTTTATATTTATAGTAGGAAAGATTTTCAGCCATTGATGTCAAAGTGTCGGTAAAAGTTTTTAAATCAAGACAAAAGGTCAGTTATTTGCCTCAAAAACTGCGTTGGTACAGCAGTTGATTATACATCAACGAAGTTAAAATAAAAATAATATAAAACTTAGGAGGATATAAAAATGACTTTGGTAAAATTTGGTAAACCACAAAAAAATTACGCAGTGAACCCGTTTTTCAGCGACGTGTTTGATTCGATAGTAAACGATTCGTTTTTAAGCGATAAACTGGCCACCCGTGTACCTGCCGTTAACATTGCCGAAACGGATAATGAATTTCACATTGAACTGGCGGTACCCGGCTTAAAGAAAGAAGATTTTAAGATAAGCCTTGACAAAAATGTGTTAAGCGTATCGGCAGAAAAGAAAGCTGAAAATGCGGAAGAAAGCAAAAAATACAGCAAACGTGAGTACAGCTACAACTCATTTGTACGCTCGTTCACCTTGCCCGAAACTGCCGACCATGCAAAAATTGAAGCTGATTACACCGACGGTATATTAACTTTAAATGTGCCTAAAAAGGAAGAAGCTAAAATTCAGTCGAGAGAAATAGCTGTTAAATAATTACAGCACAAAAAGAATGTTTTCATAATAAGTTGGTTTGATAGAGAGGCCGTTCCCGCAAGGGGGCGGTCTTTTTTTGCGTGGTGCGCAATTAAAATCAGGTAGTTATACATGTTTTTTAACCGGCCAGACCACTAACTTTAAACCAACATTAAGTACTTCTCTAAGTGGTTTCTTAATTGGTTAGTATATTGGTTAAAAGGCCATCCTGCGAGGGGTGGCCTTTTTTTTTATATAGCTTTAACAACTTTCAAAAAGTTGTCAAAGCTAAATACTAACTCCGCATATTAATATACTGCAACGGCTGCCCGAAATCTTCGCCGCGGCAAAGGCTTATTACGGCCTGCAGGTCATCTATCTTTTTGGCTTGTACACGCACTTGGTCGTCCATAATGCTGGCTTGTACCTTTAGGCCGCTGTCTTTTATTTTTTTAACCACTTTTTTAGCGGCTTCCTTATCCAAGCCTTCCTTCACTTTTATTTCCTTGCGTATCATATTGCCCGATGCATAATGCTCATCGCCAAAGTCGAGCGCTTTTGGGTCAAGGTGCTGCTTTACCATGCGGCCAATGATGGAATCGCTGATGGCCTTAAGGCGCATATCGTTCTCGGTAACAATGGTGATGGCATTGGTCTTTTTATCAAGCTCAATGGTGCTTTTCGAGTCGTTAAAATCGTAACGGTTCAGTATCTCTTTTTTAGCGTTGTTAATGGCGTCGTCAAGCGTTTGGCCGTCTATCTTGCTTACAATATCAAATGAT
>JBDSIC010000358.1:0-2526 GCA_039918195.1 Mucilaginibacter sp. | reverse complement strand
TTATACTGTTATTTCTTTAATTATTTGTTTTTTAAACTCTTCAATGCTCATGCTCCCTAAATCACCCTGACCATGTTTGCGAACCGAAACTACTTCATCGGCAGCTTCTTTTTCGCCTACTATCAGCATGTAAGGGATTTTTTTGACTTCAGCATCCCGTATTTTCCTTCCGATCTTTTCATCCCTGAAGTCAATTAGCCCGCAAATATCGGAATCTTTTAACACATCAGAAAGTTTTTTTGCATAATCTTCATATTTTTCAGAGATAGGAAGAATTATAAATTGCTCGGGCGATAGCCATAACGGGAAATTACCGGCACAATGCTCTATTAAAACAGCCACAAAACGCTCCAGCGAACCAAACGGTGCGCGGTGTATCATTACCGGGCGGTGTTTCAGGTTATCGCTGCCTGTATATTCCAGTTCGAAGCGTTCAGGAAGGTTGTAATCAACTTGTATGGTACCTAACTGCCATTTACGGCCCAGTGCATCCTTCACCATAAAATCAAGCTTAGGGCCATAAAATGCGGCTTCGCCCAATTCCACTATGGTGCTCAATCCTTTTTCGGCGGCAGCTTCTATAATAGCTGATTCGGCCAATGCCCAATTTTCGTCTGTGCCGATGTATTTAGCTTTGTTGTCCGGGTCGCGCAGCGATATCTGTGCTGTATAATCTTCAAAGCCTAAAGCGCCGAAAACATATAGCACCAGGTCTATCACCTTTTTAAACTCTTCCTTTACCTGGTCAGGCCGGCAAAACAAGTGTGCGTCATCTTGTGTAAAGCCTCGTACACGGGTTAAGCCGTGCAGCTCGCCGCTTTGCTCGTAACGGTAAACAGTACCAAACTCGGCATAACGCACCGGGAGGTCCTTATATGAGCGTGGTTTCGATTTGTATATTTCGCAATGGTGCGGGCAGTTCATGGGTTTTAAAAAGAACTCCTCTCCCTCCTGCGGTGTTTTTATCGGCTGGAACGAATCCGCGCCATACTTTTCGTAATGGCCCGATGTAATGTATAAGTTTTTATGACCGATGTGCGGGGTAATCACCTGCTCGTACCCTGCTTTTACCTGCGCCTTTTGCAAAAAGTTAACCAAACGTTCGCGTAACGCAGCGCCCTTAGGCAACCATAAAGGCAAGCCCATGCCCACTTTCTCCGAGAAGGTAAACAATTCCAGTTCTTTACCCAGCTTGCGGTGATCGCGTTTTTTGGCTTCTTCCAGCATGTGCAGGTAGTCGGCCAGTTCGCTTTGCTTGGTAAAGGTAACGCCATAGATGCGTGTAAGCTGTTTACGGCTTTCGTCACCACGCCAGTACGCACCTGCAACACTCATCAGTTTAACAGCCTTTATAAAGCCTGTATTGGGAATATGCGGGCCGCGGCACAGGTCCGTAAAGTTACCTTGCGTATAAAAGGTGATGGAACCATCAGCCAGGTCCTTTATCAGGTCAAGCTTATACTCATCCCCTTTTTCGGTAAAATACTCAATAGCATCTGCTTTAGTAACTGGCTTACGTATGTATTCGGATTTGGCGCGTGCCAGCTCGATTATCTTATCTTCTATCTTTTTAAACTCATCTGATGAGAATTCGACATCGCCAAAATCAACATCATAGTAAAAGCCTGTTTCGATAGCCGGGCCTATGCCGAATTTAGTGCCGGGGTATAATGCCTCCAGCGCCTCGGCCATTAAGTGGGCCGACGAGTGCCAAAAGGTGGCTTTGCCCTGCGTGTCGTTCCAGGTAAGCAGCTTTATACTGCTATCCTCTTCAATGGGGCGACTGGCATCCCAAACCTGGCCGTTAACTTCTGCCGCTAATACGTTACGTGCTAAACCTTCAGAGATAGACTGTGCTATCTGCATGGAAGAAATTCCCTTGTCGTACTGACGAACGGAACCATCGGGAAGTGTAATATTAATCATCTACAACTATGATTGGGCCTCACCCTAAGTCCCTCTCCGGGGGAGAGGGACTTTTTAAAAAAGCCTGTTTATATTTATTAATTTTAGTCGATCACCTACTAACGTGACCTATATCTTATGCGGCAAAAATAGGGATTTATTTGGATAAGGCTGTATAAATTACATGTCATTTCGAACGAGGAACGAGGAGAAATCTTATACGCCATGCTCAGCATATGTAGATGCAGGGCGTATAAGATTTCTCACTATGTTCGAAATGACAGGGATGGAGAAGTATTACAACGGTATAATTAACACAGGCACTAATGCCTTACTAATAGTTTCGGTAGCGGTTTCCTCGTTGAAAAATTTGTATAACCAGCCATGTTTGTGATGGCCCATTACAATAACGTCCGCTTTTAGTTTATCTGCTTCGGCAATTAGCGTTTCAATGGTTGGGCCTTGCACCAGTAATGCTTCGGCTTTGTGTCCTTTGGCTTCAAGCACGGCAACATAGGCTGCGAGTTTTGCGTGTTCTTCACGCAGCACTTTAGCGCGGTCGTCGCGGATGTATTGCGGGCCGGGTTCGTAACCTACAAAATCCGGGTCGGGCGCGGCAAT
>JBDSIC010000357.1:0-7497 GCA_039918195.1 Mucilaginibacter sp. | reverse complement strand
TTTATGGAATATTGTAACCATAACAAGCCTGTAGCTTTTACCCAAAAGGTTATTTATGATGACGGTTTATTCGACGCGCTGCACCGGTTGTCGATCAGCATAAAAGAGGTTGATCGGCAGCCGCTGTTTGAAAATGAATTAAAGGATACGCTTGGGCAGCTTGCCGCCAAACATGGCTCGGGACGTGATAATTTAGACGGCTATAAAATTCAATCGCTGTTTGATGATCTTTTGGCTGAAGAGAATTTTGCTAAGTTCTCGTTGCCTGTTGCCGCCCGCCGTTTCGGTATTGATAAATATAAATTTATCCGGCTATTTAAATTCCAAACCGGGTTAACACCAAGCAATTATTTTATCCTAAAGCGCATAGAAAAAAGCAAAACCATGCTGGCCGATGGGCACGACCTCTTAAGCGTTGCCGTAGACCTCGGATTTTATGATGCGGCCCATTACAGTCATCATTTTAAAAAATTTACCGGCATTTCGCCCATTGCCTGGTCGGCCGGGCGTTAAGTGCAATATCTTACAACTCAACCTCCCGGGTCCGGTTTATTTTTGAGCAGTATATTAAAACTGCAAATGATGAAAAAATTACTGCTGATCATATTTTTACTATCCGGGCTAAGTGCTTCGTCGCAAACTTTTAACCGGGAACAATACCGGGAAGACTTCAATTATTTTTGGACAAGCATTAACGACAATTACTGCTACTTCGAAAAAAAACACATTACCTGGGCTGATTTAAAACCCGGTTATGATAAACAAATTGATACCATCACCTCGCGCAATTCATTCGTCGCTACTATAGAAAAAGTTTTTTACGAATTGTATGATCACCACTGTTCTCTGGGTACCAATACGCCCTTATCGCGCAGGCTGGTGCCTACCAGCGCCGATATTTGGGCGGAATACACCAATGGCAAACCTGTAATTACAGAGCTAAGAAAAGGCTTTGGCGCTGAGCAGGCCGGCATAAAGGCCGGAATGGAAGTGATCGCAGTAGATGATGTGCCTGTTAACAAGGCTATCTTACCCTATTTAGGCCGTGTGATTAATGCGGAATCAAAAAGCTTTGCTTTGCGTTTATTGCTGGCCGGCAACCATATTGCCAAACGAAAGTTCACCCTGAAAACCAAAAGCGGGCTGTCGGACTTTTTCCCTGACCGGGATAGCGTGATGCTGGAGCATGTGGCATACCCTGCAATGGTTGAAGCAAAAGAATTTGGGGCGATAGGTTATATCAGGATCAATAATTTCCTGTTTGATAATGCGCTTATCCCCAAATTCGACAGCGTTTTAAATACATTACTGCAAAAGAAGGCTATAATTATCGATCTGCGGGAAACGCCAAGCGGCGGCAATACTGCGGTTGCGCGCTCCATTTTAGGCCGTTTTATCAGCAAAGACAACTTTTATCAGAAGCATGAATTGTATGCCGAAGAGAAAGAAACAGGCATTAAAAGAAGCTGGGTAGAAATAGTATCGCCAAGAGGTATCACTTACACTAAACCCCTTGTTACAATTGCCGACCATTGGACCGGCAGCATCAGCGAAGGCATTACCATCGCTTTTGACGGAATGAAAAGGGCGACCATTATCGGCACACAACTGGCACGGCTGAACGGGGCTGTAGAAAGCTATCGAATGCCTAACAGTAAGATAGGGTTTAATTTTACTACCGAGCGGCTGTACCATATTAACAGCACCCCACGCGAACAATTCAATCCAACGATAACGGTTGATGTCACTACTCAAAAGCCGGGCAATGATGTAATACTGAATACAGCGTTAGATTTTCTGCGGCACAAAATATCCACGAAATAATGGCTTTCCAAAAAGCCAGTTTTTCGAGCGAGAACTTTGCCTGTGTGCAGCAGGATATAATGCAGGCCCTTATAGATACCAATACCGGCCATGTTGCCTCTTACGGTAACGACGAATATACCGCTGCTACTATCGAATTGCTTAAAGTGCATTTTGGTGATTACATCGACGTGTACTTTACTTTTAATGGCACAGGTGCCAATAATTTTGGCCTGGCCTGTGTTACGGAAAGGCACCATGCTATTTTTTGTGCCGATAAGTCGCACCTGTTTGTTGATGAATCTACCGCGCCCGAAACTTTTATTGCCTGCCGGCTATACCCGGTTGAATCGGTAAACGGGAAAATAAATGTTGATTCCCTGGAAAGTAAAATAAGACGATGCGGGGATATCCATCACCCGCAGGGCAAAATAGTCTCTTTAACACAACCGACAGAATATGGTACGGTTTATACCCTCGGCGAACTTAAGGCCATAAAGGCTGTCTGCACAAAAAATAACCTGTTGCTGCATATAGATGGCGCCCGGTTTTTTAATGCTGCGGTTCATTTAAACAAATCGCTAAAAGAAATGAGCAGCTTGGCCGGCGTGGACATTTTAACCCTGGGCGGCACCAAACTGGGAATGATGTTTGGCGAGGCCGTTATCTTTTTTAACCCGGCTTCAAGCGTACCCTATAAATTTACCTTAAAACGCAGCATGCAACTGGCATCAAAAAACAGGTTTATAGCCGTTCAGTTTCAAAGGCTTTTCCTAAACGATTTATGGCAAAAGGTGGCTACCCACACCAACCGGCTTGCCAAACTTTTTGAAAAACAGGTACAGGACATCCCGCTGGTAAAAATTGCCTATCCCGTTGAAACCAATGCCGTATTTTTAAAAATGCCTAAATCGCTCTATCTAAAAATGCAGCGCTACGCCGATTTCTATTATTGGGATGAGCAAAGTGAGGTGGCAAGGTTTGTGTTTTCGTTTAGTAATACGGTAGAGGAGGTGATGGAGTTTAGTAAATATTTGCGTGAAGGCGCTGCTAGCATATTGATTGAAGCGGCAGGTGAGGTTAAAATATAGACGCGATTAGAGAAAATTTAGATATGACAGTATTATTTACAAAAAAAGCCCCCGGCATTACACCGCGGGCTTAACCAATTTATAATTATTCGTCCTAAATATTTACTGTAATTCTGCCGAGCTGTATATGTGGTACTCGCCCGGTTGCAGGGTTAGCGAGGTTGCCGCCGCGGTTACGTTGCGGGTGCCACCGGCAACATAATCGTACCAGGTGCCGGTTTTGGTAAATGTTACAGTAGCTGTTTGGGCCGCGATATCATAATTGCCTACCACCACTACATCAACCGTACTGCTTTTTACAACAACCGTTTTTACCGACCCGTTAAGGCTATAGGTAACATCGCTGCTGCCAAACACAGGGTTCTTTATTTTCATTTTTATGTATTTGGCATAGGCATTATATAGCCCCTTGCGTTCGGGTACGCTTTGGTAGTTCCATAAAATGGGCTTATTGCTGGTGCGCCCGCCCTGGTCAATGCTTATGTCGTAGCCTACTTCGCCAAACTGCCAAAAAAGTTTAGCGCCCGGCGTTGCCATCAGGAAGGCGGCATCCATAGCACCACGCTTCATGGCGTTTGGCAGCAGCCTGGTGTTGTAGCCTGCCGTATTGCCAAAGCTTTTGGTTTTAAACTGTATACGTTCCTCATCATGGCTTTCGGCGTAGCTTACCAGCCCGTCAGGCAGGGTAAAGGTGTGGTTGGTAAATACCAGCCTCGACAGATCAGAAGTAGGTATCCAGCCCATATTGGCTTCCTGGAAACCATAGCTTACGTTGTTCCAAAGCATCATGCCGTTATCGGCCAGTTCCTTTTCTTCCTGGTTGCTGCCCAGGTGCTCTAATATTACGTAAGCATTAGGGTCAACCGTTTTAATATGCGAATTATAATCCTTCCAGATGGCTACCCGGCTGGCATCGTAAGCCGACCAGGCATCCACATTATCCGGGTTGTTTTGTTGCGTAAAACCTTTGGAAAGGTCAAACCGGTAACCATCAATTTTATACTCCTTAAGCCAGTGCGACATCACATTTTTAGCAAAGAAACGCGTTGCCGGGCTTTCGTGGTTAAAATCATAACCCACATTAAAGGGGTGTGTAGGGTTCACGTTAAACCATGGGCTTACAGAGGTTGTTTTACCGGTACCGGTATCAAAATACATGCGCACCATAGGCGATGAGCCGAAAGCGTGGTTAAGCACAATATCCATTATCACGGCCATGCCGCGTTCGTGGCAGGCATCAATAAGCGCTTTCAGATCGTTCTTGGTGCCGTAATATTTATCGGGCGCAAAAAAGAAGGAGTTGTTATAACCCCATGATTCGTTCCCTTCAAATTCGGTAACCGGCATCAGTTCAATGGCGTTCACACCTAAGCGGCTGATGTAATCCAGCGTATCAATAATCGTTTTATAGCTGTGCGTGGCCACAAAATCGCGCACCAGCAGTTCATATATCACCAGGTCCTTTTTGGCAGGGCGGGTAAAGCTGCCCACCTTCCAGGTATAAGCGGGCTGGTTGGCAAGCATCGTACTCACTATCTGGCTTGTTTTACCTACCGGATAAGCCTTAAGGCCGGGATAAACCGTAGCCGAAATGTATTTATCATTATCCGGGTCGAGTATCTTTTCCGTATATGGGTCGGCTACGCGCAGACTGCCGTTTATATAGTATTGATAGGCATATTCGGTATTGGGGTTTAGCCCTGTAACCTTTACCCACCAGCGTGTGCCATCGGTAGTGCGTGTCATTTTGGTTGCCGTAGTATTCCAGTCGTTAAAATCGCCAATAACAGATACGGATACCTTTCCGGGAGCATATAAGTTAAAAATAGCTGTTTTGCCATCGTCAATAAATGTTACACCATCGCCGGCGTTGTTGGGTATCTCGTTAGTGGTCGTAGTATCTACCGGCGGCACCACAATTGGTTTAGCGGGTTCACTTTTTTTACAGGCCACTACGCTGCCCAGCAGCACAAACAGCACCATTATCTCATACACTTTTCTCATGGTCATCTCTCCTGTTAATAGTTTATTATAAATTCTCCGCCGGTATTAGCCACTGTTAAAGCGCGCGTATTGCTGCCTTCAACCGGGTTAGGCACACCTGTCGGGTCAAACTTTGATATTGGGTTTATAAATGATACAAATTCGGTTTTGGATGTGGTTTGTTTACCACCTGCCTTTATAACGGTATTATCACCAAAACCGTGCAGGTACAGCCGCACATATTTAAATTTTGATGTTACCGATCCTTGGGCCTTACCAAAGGTAATTGATTTAGTGGCAGCGTTATAGGTGATCACCCTTTTATAAAACCCACCTTTTTCATAGTCGTATGTTTCGCCGTCGTCCTCATAATATACAAAGCTGTTGTTCACATCGCCTTTGTATACATGAACGTTTAAGGTATCGGTCGGTTTTTCGGTAGTATTTTGTATCAGCGACTGCATTGGTATAATGCTGCTTTCTTTTACAAATACCGGCAGTTTACTGTTTGACAAGCGTGCAATGGTCTCTTTGCCGCCATTGCTCAACTCATCCGAGTACAGGTTATACCACTTGCCTTTCGGCAAATAAACGGTTCCATACACATCAGTGCTTGCGAATGGCGCAACTAAAAACGCGCTGCCAAACATATACTGGTTTTGGTACTGGTAAATTTTAGCATCGTGCGTGTAATTGATAGCCAGCGAGCGTACAACGGGCTGCCCGTCCTGCGTAGCCTCGTAAAAGGTGGAGTACAGGTATGGCAGCAGTTTATACCGCAGGTTAATATAGTTACGGGCTATTTCCAGCGCTTCTTCGCCAAAGGCCCACGGCTCGGCCGATTTAGTGTTTATCCCCGTATGGTTACGGAAGTAAGGATTAAATGCCCCTATTTGTATCCAGCGCGAGTACAACGCAACGCTTGGGTTACCTGTAAATCCGCCAATATCCATACCGGTGAAAGGCACACCGCTAAGGCCTAAACTGCCCAGCAGGCGCACACCTAATAACATGTGGTCATCCTCGGCGCGGTTATCGCCCGTCCAGATGGCCGAGTAACGTTGCAGGCCCGCATACCCCGAGCGTGTCAGGATAAACGGGCGCTTGTTCAACGCTTTCCGGTAACCTTCATAGCTTGCCCTTACCATCTGGAAACCGTATACATTCCGCGCCTCAAGGTGCGAGGCCTTGCGGCCCTCAAAATCAAAAATAACGTTATCAGGCATCCGTTGCCCCCAGGTAGATATCTCGTTCATATCATTCCATAGGCCGCTTACACCATCGGCAGCATATTGCTTCAGTTCATTTTCCCACCAGTTACGGCCCTTCGTACTTGTAAAATCGGGGAAATGGCACCAGCCCGGCCATACTTCGCCGGTGTAGTTGGTGTTATCCTGGTATTTAATAAAAATGTCTTCTTTAATGCCCCTGTCGTAAACGCCGTAACCGGCTTCGGTTTTAATGCCGGGGTCAAGTATCAGGGTTGTTTTAAAACCCATTTCCTTAAGCTTGCCGGTCATTTTTGCCGGATCAGGGAAACGCAGCTTATCCCAGGTAAATACCTTGTACTTATCCATGTAGTGGATATCAAGGGTGATACCATCTGCAGGTATCTTTTTTTCGCGCAGGGTTTGCGCAACGCGGTATACTTCGGTATCGGGGTAGTAGCTGTAGCGGTTTTGCTGGTAACCCAGGCTCCACAGCGGCGGCAAGGTCATGCGGCCGGTAAGCGCGGTGTACGAGGTAATAATATCTGCCAAATTTTTATGATAGATAAAATAATAGTTCATTTCGCCGCCACGTGCACCAAATGACGAGAAGCGGTTATTGCTGGTACCAAAGTTAAAATCGCTTTGGTAAGTGTTATCCATAAACAGGCCATAGTTTAACCCATGGTGTATGCCAATATAAAAAGGGATAGTTGAATAGATAGGATCCTGCCCGGTAGTGTAGCCGTAGGCATCGGTATTCCAGTTGGTGTATGATGTTCCTTTACGGTCAAGCGGACCGGTTTTTTCGCCCAGGCCAACAAAGCGCTCGCCATCCTGCATTTTTTTGTAGGTAGTAACCGATTCATTTACCCACGAGGTAGCCATACCGGTTTCATCCTGGCTTATTACTTTGCCGTCAATAGTATAAAATGTGACGGCAAATGGTTTTTTGCTTATAGTAAGTTTTACAGAGTCGGTAACAACCAAAATTTCGTTATCATTTTGAGTGATGCTTACCTTGGTTTGTTTGGGCTGCGCAATAACTGCGTACGAAAAATCATTGGCCAGTTCCTGTTTATCTATCCGCAGCCTTATTATTGATGGGGTATAAACAGTTACCTCGGCATTAGCATTCTGCGTAGTTATCTTTACATGCTGACCGTTAACCACCGCGCTTGTAACATCGCCCATGCTTTTTATAGGGTTTGTTTGCGCCAAAGCCGTAAAGCTTAGGGCAAAGCATAGCCATAAAGTACCGGGTACCTTATATTTTATTCCCATTATGTAAATTCTTAGTTCTTGCTCAACAATTAAAATAACCCCGGCCAAAGCCGGGGTTATTAGGGTCAGTTATGTTATAGTTTAGTAACGGTGTATGTGCCGTTCGGTATATCAAGCACAACTTTATA
>JBDSIC010000356.1:0-11962 GCA_039918195.1 Mucilaginibacter sp. | reverse complement strand
AAGTTGGCTGTTTCCGGAGTTTTACCATCATGCTGGTGCGTTGCGGTATATTTTAACACGTGGTGCTGGTGCGAATACACTATGGCCTGGCCCGCTATAAAGCAGAACAGTAAAAGCCAGGCGGCTGTTAATTTATAGTGCGAACTTTTCAAAATATGTCCCGGTGCTGTTGCAAAAGTAAATCAATGAAATAAACAAATTGTCTTTTAACAGTAACAATCTTGTGAAATGTATATTTGCAGCAGATGAAACCTGCTGAAGTAAATAAGAGATGGGGCGAGTTGCAACTCCGCATAGCCGAAGATTTTGATAACGAGAAACCCGACGTTAAAGTAATATTGTTTTTAATTGGCGTACAGGAGCTTGGCCAGGGGCCAAAAAAGTTTACCAAACGCCAAAAGGAAGAGCTGATGCACATAGCCAATTGCAAATTGTTCAGCAAAATGGGTTTTTACGAACTGGAGGGGCTTGACCAGGATGGCTGGCCGCACTGGCGCATACTGAAACCTATACCCAACTATACGTTGATGGAGCAGGAAATGCTGATGAAATCGCTGATAGTTGATTACTTTGACGAAATGGACAACCCTCAAACTGCCTGAAGCGGGAGTTTATAAATAGTGATATGAAAAGAGTATTTACCATTTGTTTTTTACTGCTGATAAGCGTGGCGACCTTTGCAAAAGGGCCAAAAAATCAATACGTACGCATAAAAACCGTTTACGGTGCCTGCATCATCCGCCTGTATAACGAAACGCCGCTGCACCGCGACAATTTTATAAAGCTGGCTAAAGACGGCAGTTTGAACGGCACCCTTTTTCACCGTGTGATACAGGATTTTATGATACAGGGCGGCGACCCCGATTCCAAAACTGCCAAACCCGGCCAGGAGCTGGGCGAAAATTCGATAGGCAAGAATGTTCCGGCAGAGTTTAAGGATAGCCTTTTTCATAAACGCGGGGTACTGGCCGCCGCACGCGATGATAATCCCGGAAAGGAATCAAGCGGCTCGCAGTTTTACATTGTACAGGGTAAACGTTATACCGATGAAGCGCTTGACCATTTAGAGCAAACCCGCCTGAAAGGCAGAAAGATACCTACCGCGCAGCGCGAATATTATAAAGCCGTAGGCGGTACGCCGCAACTGGACCAAAGTTACACCGTATATGGAGAAGTGGTGACAGGCATTGATATGGTTGAACGCATAGCAGCCGTAAAAACCGGCGCCAACGATCGCCCTGAAAAGGATGTGCCCATGACGGTAGAGCTGCTAAGCAAAAAAGAATGTGAGCAATTAGATAAAATTAACCCCCCAACCTCCTGAAGGGGGAGCTTTTGATTTGCATGAAGGACAGGTTAATTTAGATATTTACACTTTAAAATAAATTCCCCCTTCAGGGGGTTAGGGGGTATGAAGATAATCACGTACAACGTTAACGGCATCCGCTCGGCAATGAGCAAGAACTGGCTGGAATGGCTGCAGGCCACCAATGCAGATGTAGTTTGCCTGCAGGAAATAAAGGCTACCCCCGATGTGCTTACCGACCTGCTTTTGGTAGAAGAAATGGGCTACCAGCACTATTGGTACCCTGCCGAAAAGAAAGGCTACAGCGGCACCGCCATCTTTACCAAACAAACACCTAAACACATCGAATACGGCTGCGGCGTAGCCGTATTCGATCGTGAGGGCCGCAACATCCGTGTTGATTTTGACGAGGCATCTGTAATGAGCGTTTATTTCCCATCCGGTTCCAGCGGCGAAGAACGGCAGGGGTTCAAGTTCAGGTTTTTGGAGGAATTTGGCGCTTATCTTGACGAGGTGAAACAGGCCTGCCCTAAACTGGTGGTATCCGGCGATTATAATATTTGCCACCGCCCGATAGATATACACAACCCAAAATCAAATGCCAACTCATCCGGCTTTTTACCTGCAGAACGCGAGTGGATGGAAAATTTTGTCAATGGCGGTTTTATCGACACCTTCCGCCACCTGAACAGCGAACCGCATAACTACACCTGGTGGAGTTTCCGCGCCAACGCACGCGCCAAAAACTTGGGCTGGCGTATAGATTATAATATGGCAACCTCAGCACTGGAACCACATATACGCCGGGCGGCTATTTTACCCGAGGCAAGACATTCCGACCATTGCCCAGTGTTGCTGGATCTGGAGTTTTAATGGCATTTATCTGAGCCGGAATTGGAAGAATTTTAAAGCGACCAGCTCATTCTTCCAATTCTAAATATCCTTCAAAATTCGGTTATTACAATGAATCAGAATATCAACGGTAACACCTACCCTTTAGCTCCTGTTGCCAACATATAAAATTACCGGCAAACCTGATATTTTGCCAGCCGTATTTGATTTTGCCCGTTGTTTGTTACGATAATAATATTGTTTGCCTGGTCAGGCTCCATCATTACGCCGGTATGGGTTGAGCCAATAACGGGCACCGTTTTCGACCACACTATTGTACCATTTACGTTGTACTTGACCAGGTTAAAAGTGTAGTAGCTTGGTGCGCGCAAGATATAATACAAGTCGCCGGCTTTTGTACATTTAAATACCACTGATTGCACACCATCAGGCCTGGTATGCCAGGTGGGAACACCGGCATTGCTGCATTGAGAAAGTTCGCCACCACCTTGGCCTGAGCGTATCATATAAGTATGGCCTAAAGTATCTGTTGCAGGTTTTCTAAAGGAATCCCAAGCGCTCAAATCCGTTAGCAGTTTACCGTTACTGTTATATTTTCTGTATATATATGCCGAACTCCCCACTATACTATAACCGCTCACTACGTGTAAATTGTTTTGATAATCTATAATAACATCGGTACCGTATTCTCCTAAACTCAGACCGCCTTGGCTGTATATCAGGTTGCCGTTTTCGTCACGCTTTTCAACAAAATTTTGTGACGATCTGCCAACGGTAAACAGATTGCCATGGCTATCCACAGCCGAGCGTACAGATTCAAAAGTTTTTTTATAAAACAGAATATTATAGCCGATCGCGCCATTTTTATCAAGTTTTATGATACGGATAGGCCTCGGCGTTCCATCGGCAATATATTCCGAGAATGTAAGATAAGTATTTCCGGCGACGTCAGTATCAAGGTCGGTAAGCGCATTTATGCCAGGAACTTCTCCGGGTGGTATTTCGGTCATCGGGATCCTAATAGCCTTCAAAAATCTACCGTCAGGGCCTATTTTGTATAAAAATCCGCCGCCCCCGGTTAAATTAAAAACCCCTGCTCCGGGGTCAAAGTCTACCGTACCACGGTACAGCCCTGCTACAATAATATTATTAAATTTATCAACAACAAGTGAGGTAGCCCTCAAAACGCCATTTACCGATGAATTTGTTCTTTCGCCTTCCCACAATAGTTGCGCATCGGTGCAGGCGTTAAATGTTTTCGCGGAAGTTTGATCAGCATTCTTGTCAAGTTGTATAGGATGTTCTTTTTTGCAGGACGAGATAGCGAATAGTATAAACGCTACGGCGATAAAGGTTTTTAGGTTCATAACTGGTTTATTATCTTGTATATACAAACCTAAATATAAGATATGTTATTTGCAATTCTTCATCTTATAAATTAATAACAGGTTAATTTATGTTTCGATAGCAAGGCGTTTTTGCCATTGCCCGGTGTCGCTGGATCTGGAGTTTTAATGAACCAAAACACAATATTATGGAACCTAAAAAAAGCTGACTACAGCGTCAGGTATTCCTTATGCTGAGAATGAGAACTCCATGACTGTAGGGCCACGCGGGCCAATATTGTTACAGGATTTTGTACTGCACGAGAAGATGGCCCATTTTAACCGCGAATGCATACCCGAACGGGTGGTGCACGCCAAAGGCTCGGGTGCTTATGGTACATTTACGGTAACACACGATGTTTCAAAATATACGCGTGCTAAGATCTTTAACAAAATAGGCAAGCAAACCCAGCTGTTCCTGCGTTTTTCTACAGTGGGCGGCGAAAAAGGTTCGGCAGATACAGAGCGCGACCCGCGCGGGTTTGCCATTAAGTTTTATACGGAGGATGGCAACTGGGACCTGGTTGGCAACAATACCCCGGTGTTTTTTTGTAAAGGACCCAAAAAAATTCGGCGACTTTATACACACACAAAACGCGACCCATATACCAACTGCAAAAGCGCCACCATGATGTGGGATTTTTGGTCGCTTAACCCCGAAAGCCTGCACCAGGTAACCATCCTGATGAGTGACCGCGGCACGCCGTATGGTTACCGCCACATGCACGGTTTTGGCAGCCATACATTTTCGCTTATCAATAGCAACGTTTTTGGGTGAAGTTTCATTTTTTAACCGAACAGGGTATTAAAAACTTTACCGATGAGGAAGCAGGCAATATGCGCGGCAAGGCTCCTGATTTTGCCCAACACGACTTGCTTACCCATATTGACAAAGGTGAGTTCCCGCGCTGGAAACTACGGATACAGGTAATGCCCGAAGCTGATGCGCAAACCTACCACATCAACCCGTTCGACCTGACCAAAGTTTGGCCGCATGGCGATTACCAGCTGATAGATGTCGGCATATTGGAACTAAACGAGAACCCGGATAACTATTTCGCGCACGTAGAGCAGGCGGCTTTTGCCCCGGCACATGTGGTTGACGGCATCAGCTATTCGCCGGATAAAATGCTGCAGGGACGCATCCTGTCGTACCCGGATGCACACCGCTACCGCCTGGGTGGCAACTACGAGCAGATACCGGTTAACCGCTGCCCTTACCTGGTAGCTAACTACCAGTGCGACGGCTTGATGGCAGTTAACGGCAATCATGGTTCGGCTCCAAATTATTTCCCTAATAGCTTTGATGATATTGAACCGGATGCCACCTATAAGGAGCCGGGCCGAGATATTGGCAGCCAGGTAGCTGACTGGTATGATCGTAATGCCGAAGGAGATAACGACCATTATACCCAGCCCGGCAACCTTTACCGCCTGATGAGCCCCAATGCCAAAGCCGACCTGGCGAAGAATGTGGTAAATAGTATGAGCGGCATTGAAGGCCCGAAAAAGGAAATTATTACCAATCGCCAGCTTTGCTACTGGTTTAGGGCAGATATGGCCCTGGGGATGGCCATAGCACAAGGCCTTCAGCTTGATTTGCAGGAAACTATGAAACACATGCCACAACAGTAAATTATGGTCTGTAATTAATAAGGGCTTCAGGCTGGCTTATTTTAGCGTGTAAGTCAATATCAAACGCGAAAGTATTGTATTATAAATATTACTGCTTTCGTAGCTGCAAACTCTCTATCAAACATAAACGAAAAACAGCTACCAAGAGCTATTTTTTTTGTTTGTGGAAAGCTACCCATGACAGCGCTTATTACATCAACTATTTGATAGTAGTCCCAACAAATTGCATTATTCGCTAATTTTGGTGCCATTTTTTTGACAGTGGTGCGGGGTGGTGCACCTACCTGCACCGTACCACCCCTCTGCAGCAAGAATATTTGAAACACTTGCCGGTATAGCGGTAGGTTTAATAGGTTTCCCAGTTTGGTTTCATCCAACACTATCCGCTCACTTTTTCCTTGGGTGTTGTTGCCGTCTATCAGGCATCTAATTAGTTTTATAGCCCCACAAAGGTGTCAAGGCGGCCCTATCAATGGCCCGGCATTGACCTTGATCTATTATTGGTAATCTGAAGTAGAATATGCTGCCTTCCTACCAATAACCGGTGAAAATCACTACTGCAAAACCAGCTCTTTACTAACGTAAGGTGGGTTATGGGTTGTTACCCAAACTTCCGGTTTAAATTCGGCAGGTTGCCCTTTCATACCTAATATAATAACCTCCATTTGTTGCGCTTTCATGTAAGTTTTTAAAGGGATATAATAGGTATAATTAGCATCTGCTTTTGCCAAAGGATATTCCCATACGTTGCTTGGGAAAGAAACACTACGATCTGGCGTGCCTACATACTCACCATTGATTTTTAATGCTGCATATGCACCCTCTACGCCATGTTTGCCATTTAAGGCTATGCACAGGTAGGACCCCTCTGTTATTTCAGGTAACCTAAAGGTGCTTTTCCATGCTTTGTCTGCTGCAAATACCTTCCACGACTGAAAAAGATTTGAAGCATGCCATTTTTTTCGTTCCACTGGCTGCCCATTTAGGTGCCCTTCTACCTCCAGTAAATGCTCAAAATTGTTGCGGAAGCGCAAATAGCGTACATGTTCGCCTTTCAGTTTAACTGACATTTTACGCCCGGTAAGAAAACGCAGGGTTTTCCACGTTTTTAAATCGGTTGATATATCTACCCATGCTCCTTCATCTGTTTTTAAGGGATGGATATCACCTTCGCGGCCCGTTGTTAATATCAGTTCGTCCAGGGTAAGTATTTCACCCAAATCGAGCCTGAAAATACCATTCGCAGTTTGTCCCCAGCTATGGTTAACATCAAACCCTGTAGTACTATCACCATCAAAAAGATTTTTATCCCATATATTACGTTCTATAAAAACAGCTTGTTTAAAAAATGCATCTCGTGCGGCCTGTACTTCAGGTATTTTTGTGGCCCCCGACCGTTCCAGCGAACGAACTTCCAAAGCGTTATTATCAGCAGCAAAACATGTGGCTTCATATAAAGTTTCAGCATCTTCAGGGATTGAAGTAAGGGCAGGCGTACTTAATTTTCGATGCCACGCATGCTTTAAAGGGGTACCCGGAAAATCTACTTCTATCTTATTACCTTTAATTAAGGCATTAATGCTTTTCCCATCTAATGTTGCTGTAGTAAAGCGCCTTTTAGATGGGCTTAATTGAACATTAATCTTTGTTCCTGGTAAACCAAGTAACTGAATTTTAGCAGGTTTTCCAGCAATGTCAGTAATAACTTTATAATCGCATCCTTTTATACCGAGTTCATCTATTTCGTCAGCGCTTACAGCTATTAAGTACGAACGGAAAGGGGCAACTTCTACCACTACACTGCTGCCTTTTTTAAATCGGCCTATAATTTTTTCAGTAGGATGAAATTGTCTTACTTCAAATGATGCTCCTGTTGTTAGTCCTATTTCTTCGTCTAACTTCAAAGTGATTTTTTTAGGGGTCCATTCTAAATTGCGAAAGGTAATAAATTGAGTTACCCCATCCCCCCGAGATAATGCTTTTTCACCATACTTATCTTCGGGCAATATCTTTCCCTTTACCAATATTTTTCCATAACGGCGATGCAGGTTGAAAATTCGGGCAAGCGTGGCATACTCATCGTCGCGCAGCAGCCAGGGGTTACCATATATTTGGGGAGCTAATATCAAATTGCGGTTAAAGGCTTGTAATATTAAGTCATCATCCCAAAAATCAAGGCACGAAGATATACAAACACCATGGTCTTCAGTAAGTCGCTGCAAGCCGGGTACCAGCCCCCGGCTAAGCGCACCCTGCCTATGGTGTGTGGCAGTAGCAGTATTAGGCATATGTACATCAATGTATGTTTCGGCCCCTTCAAACAAAAAGGTAGTTGCATATGGCAGGCCTTTGCCAAGTTCTAAACGGTGGTTAAGCAATATCAGATCAGGACTATACTTGCGGCATTGCTGCATCATTTCAATAAATGCATCTTGTTTTTCAGTACGCAGGTTGCCGTTTACAGCGTCGAATTTAAATAAGGCGAAATGATACTTTTTGCAAAGCTCTACCATCATTTCAAGCCGGGCTTTTTCTTCTTGTACTGTATTGCCGAAACAGTCGGGGCCACCCCAAACGCCTAAACGGGTATCTATGGCTTTTGCAGCCTTGTAAATATTATTAAAACTGTTAGGGAATTGTTGCTTAAACCGCTCGGACACTATGCTGCCGCAATAGCCTTTACCATCAATGTTGCCCGCATCAAAGGCATAAATATCCAACGCCATGCCGTACTCGCTATGCAGCCAGCTAAAAAATTCAAGGTTTATTAAAGTTTGCTTTTCTGTTGAACCCTCGTTGGTGTTATTTATCCAGGAAAAATATTGAGAACGGGATGAGGTGGTTTCATCGGCACCAGGAAAAACTTTTGATTGCTGCGCCTTAGATAAGTAAGGGATGCTGCAAAGTGCAGTAAAATATACGAGAGTTAGTTTAGTGATGCCGTTTAACATAATTGATGTTAATAAATTTGAATGATTTTATGTTAATACCCCCCGGTGATGCTTCATCTATTATGATACGGAGTTGATGGGTGCCTGCGGTTAACCAAATGCCGCCTTTTTTTATTGACGTTGTTTGGGCAGGTATAAGAATGGAATTAGTTAGCGCTTTATTTTTCAATTGTACATGCAGCCTACCAACTGTGTTCTTTAAGCCCAAATTGATGCCTAAACTATATTTGCCGGTTTTTTGAATATGTACTGTGTACTGAAGCCAGTCGTTCTGTTGCAAACCTGTTATGCAATAGGCCGAATCAGGCAGCTTAATAATATTTATATTATCTGATGGGCGAAATAACTTCTTTGTAGCTATGTTTTTGGTTTGATACGCAAAACCGTTACCTCCGTTATCATAATTAACTGCCTCAATTTCTCCGGGTACGGTATGGTAGGTTACCGGGAATACCGGGCCTTTGGTCCACCCTAATTTAGCAACACTTATGCCTTTAAACGGCCACGCTACAGATGAAATATACTCTTGTTGGTTTTCTGCCACAATAATCTCCGGAGCATGAGTCAAAATAATACCTAAGGTTTCGCCTTTTGCAAAACCGGTTGGTGTTTTCGAGCGCACAACGGTGGTGCGCCAGTCAAACGCGGTATTACTGCCATCATATATTGTCCAGAATAAATAATAATAACCACTACGATAAACCACAAAGGGCGATTCCATACTGCCCTTTTGCTCCAATTTTAATAGTTCGGTTGGTGCTGACCAATGCAGTAGATCAGGAGAAGTACGATGGCTTATTCCTTCACCTTTACAATAGTACAAATGATATTGGCCGTCAAAAAACTGCACGTAGGGGTCGCGGGTAGCCAGCGAGTCTAAAAAAGAAGCACCTTTTGATGTCCAGTTATTTAAGTTATATGAGGTTGCATAGTAGATATTTCCCGGCCCATAAAACATGTAATACAAGCCTTTTTTGAACACTACATGGGGCGCCCACAAATAGCGTATTTGACCCGGCCTGCTATCTGGTGTGAGCACTTTTGGCAAATCAACCCAGCTATTTTTTTGGTACGATGCCAAAAAGGTATTAGCGGGGCTTACTGCGTGTAAAGATTGATATTCATCGGCATGCACTGCCTTGCCGGAATTGATTCCAGGACCTGCAGGCCGGGTAATGCCAAACAGGTGCCATTTTCCGGTGGCTTTGTTTTTTATAAAAGTATGATCATTTGGTGCCCAATCTTTATAAAATTTACCCGCTGTTGCCAAATCTCCGGGGCCTTTAAAAATATCACCTTTCGGGTTGTATATCCTTTTATAGGAAGATTGTAACATAGGCACTAAAGGAACGGGTTCCTGTGCCGAAAGCATCGTATGCTGCAGTAGTATATAAGTTAATATATATATCCATCTCATAAGGTTATTTGCTAACAAAGTAGCAATATATAATAACAAGTGTCAAAGTAACTTGTAAAAAAAATTATACTTATGCAGTGATAAGCTGGCTATGGCTTCAGTAGCCGCTCAGATGAATGCTCATCAATCATCATTTTGATTTACCCTTTCTGGGATAGAATTAAGAACCCATTTACCCCTTTGGGGCAAATGGATTGAACTTTGAGCCGAGTTGCCTCGTATAAAATCGATATCAAAAGGTTTTTGATATTGTTATCAAAGCCCAAGAAGCCAATGCCCAAAACATAGATTTTACCATTTTTGATGATGGGTAAACTTGTCTTTTTTAAAATATTCTTACCCAGTGGCAAAGTTCTTTTTTTTAATTGTTCGATTGGTCGGTCAAACTGTTTTGGTGTTGAGGTTTTGCGGATGAGAATAAGCACTTTTCAATGTCAAATCGGTTCATTAAGCTTCAATTGAAGTCATTTAAATTTTACCCATAGCTTTACCCATTCAGCAAAAAACGCCCTTTCCGTACACGAAAAGAGCGTTTGATGTGGTCCCGACGAGAATATATTGACTTCCTGTTTTACACAGTTTGGGTCTCACTCTGATTCATTTGATGTCATTGGGAATTTACCTGATCATAAATTTTATACTTCACACAAAAGAGCCGGCCTTGCCAGGTTTTCCTTACCGTCCATGTATTGCAGCAGGTAAAAGTAAGTGCCTGCCGGCTGAAGGGCATCGCTTTTGGCACCCAGTTGAAGGTGGTAGTTAAATCACTCGTGTATAAACCCCGCTCAATTACACAATAACTTTATAATTTATATTGCGATTGCAATGATGCTGTCATTGTAAAACCCATATAATAAAAAAATGATGCTCATTTGTGTATTACTGCAAATGCCTGAAATCCCTATTCATTACATCCAAAACATTAATACCATGTACTTCTTTAAACAGTTTATTGAAATAGGCAGGTGTATCAAAACCTGCAATATTTGAAATTTCAGTAAGTGTGGTGTATTTACCTGTAGCGATAGCGTCAGATGCCAGCTTAAAGCGTATAATTTGAACGAATTTGTTTGGTGTAATACCCAATATACTTTTAACGCGCCTGAATAACTGCCTTTCGCTCATAATTAAGTCATTGCTTAATAAGTTATTGGTCAACTCTATATTACCTATATACCTTTTAATTGTTGCTTCAAGATGATCCAGCCATATTTGATCGGCAGGTGATGGCTCATTAATAGTTTCGTTGATAGGTACAGCGGTTTTTACAGCTTTGCCGTCGCTAATAAACACCGACTCTTTTAATGATCTTTTTTTATGATGGCCGGCATCCAGTATATTCGATATTCTCCAGTATTCTTCTATCTTCTTTTTATAGTTAATGATCTTAGCGATAGCAAAAACAATTTTGTCTCGTTTTATAGGCATCGAGGTCCATGAAAGCCAAACAGTTTCGCCGCTTTTGGTAATATACCGGTTCTCAAAATTAATAAGTGGTTGGTCTTCCCGTATACGTTGCCTGTTTTTAGAGGTTATTTCCTGGTCATCAGGATGCACAAAGGAATTAATTGGGCGTGCAAATAACTCCTGATCGCTATAGCCTAACGTTTTTGAAACTGCCGGATTTATTTTTTTGAAGTAGCCATCATACCCTGCTATGCAAAGTAAATCGGGCGATAAATTAAAAATGTATTCTAAATCAAATAAGGTATTAACAGTTTCGGCATCCATCAGGGGGTTATAAGCTTTGCTTATTACCAAATATAATAAATTTTTTATTATGATAAGGTGGTATTATCACTATGGTTAGCAGCTTTAGGATTTGACCAATCAAAAAGCGCAGAATTGATCAATTCTCTTCTCAAATTATCAAAAAAAGCATGCTTTTTAATTAATAGGCGGTTTTATGTAGCATTTTGGCAGTTTTATGTAGCATTTTGGCAGTTTTGTTAGCATTTTAAGCCCAATCTTTATACAAAATATTAGTTGATATGTATCTACAAAGTTTCCCGGGATCGACATTACTTCAAAATACTAATGGCCGAAGGTGAAATAATTGTAAGAAGAACGATGAGATCCTAATATCTGTAACGCATTATTTATAGCCCCTTTATCACACTCAAAACATTTTATGACAAAATTTTATACTCTAAAACGCCTGGCAATTCTCGTTTTTTCTTTAAATACCTCATTGGTATTCGCTCATAATTTATTGCCTTCTTCGGCAACGGGTGTCAAAAAACCGGTGTTAGATAATAACAATGCCGGGAGACCGATATTAAAGAACACGCAAAAAAGAAATGTAGCATTTAGCAATCAGGGGCCATTGCTGTCATCTCCAACAATCACCGGCTTTAGTCCGTCCAGCGGACCGGTGGGCACAACCGTTACCATAAGCGGTGCAAATTTTAACCCA
>JBDSIC010000355.1:0-2950 GCA_039918195.1 Mucilaginibacter sp. | reverse complement strand
GAAAAACGCATTGTGGCTTACCACGAAGCCGGCCACGCCATTGCAGGCTGGTTTTTGGAACATGCCGATCCATTGGTTAAGGTATCAATAGTACCGCGTGGCGTGGCCGCGCTGGGCTATGCGCAGTACCTGCCTAAAGAGCAGTTCTTATACACCACCGAGCAACTGCTTGACGGTATGAGCATGACCTTAGGCGGACGTGTTGCCGAAGATATCACCTTCGGGAAAATATCAACAGGTGCACAAAATGATTTGGAGCGTATTACCAAATTAGCTTATGCCATGGTTACCATCTACGGTATGAACGAGAAGGTAGGCAATGTATCATTTAATGATACGCAGGGCGAATACCAGTTTAACAAGCCATACTCCGAAAAAACATCCGAGCTGATTGACCAGGAAGTGCGTAACCAGATAAACGCGGTTTACGCAAGCACCAAACAATTGCTGCTTGATAAGCGCGAAGGTTTGGAGGCATTGGCTAACAAATTGCTTGAAAAAGAAATATTGTTCCAGTCGGACCTGGAAGAGATATTGGGTAAACGCCCGTTTGAGCACCGCACCACTTACGACGAGTTTGTGAACGGCACCGATGAATCAAACCAGGAACCGGCGGCGCAAAGTTTAGTGCACGAAGGGGTTGGCGACCATTCAGGTACATTTAACCGTAACCCTGAAGAAAAAGACGTTAACGCTACCGACACTAATAAATAAAAAATAACGCATCAAAAGCCATCTGCATTATAGCGGGTGGCTTTCTTTTTTCATAATGAGGGATATTACCACAGCTAAAGAAAAGCTCTTAAAAAAGATACGCAAGGCATTGCTTGAGAAAAGGGATAACCCATATCCTAATTTGGAAGAGCAGCCCCTGTACCCCCCTGATGATGAAATACTGGAAGTTACTTTTGCCGAGCAATTTACCGCGGTAGCCGGCCAATTTGTTTTTTGCGAGGATGAGATACAGTTTATAGAGAACCTGCTTGAGCTGGCCGAAGAGCGTAAATGGCACAAAATATATTGCTGGGACCCCCCCCTGCAGCAAATACTGACACAATACGAGTATCCCTTTTTTGAAACCGATAAAGACTTTGACCAGGCCCAGGTTGGCTTTACCCTGTGCGATGCCTTAATAGCGCGTAACGGCAGCATTTTGCTCACCAACGCCAATATGGCGGGCCGCAGGCTAAGCATTTACCCGCCGGTACACATTGTGCTGGCCTACAGCTCGCAACTGGTACCCGACATAAAGGATGCCATGAAGCTTATTAAGAGCAAATACGGCAACAATCTGCCATCCATGATAACTACCGTTACCGGCCCAAGCCGCACGGCGGATATTGAAAAAACGCTGGTACTGGGCGCGCACGGCCCAAAAGAGCTTTTTGTTTTTTTACTGGACGAGTAAGAAAGCGCCTTTAAGGTAAGGAATGCCACCCTAAGCCTGTCGAAAGGCGTGCGCAGGCATTTAGCCACGATTCTTCGACAAGCTACCCAATACAGCGCTTTTTTAAACCAACTATTTGATAGCATAATCCCAACAAATTGCATTATTCGCTAATTTTGGTGCCAGCAGGTTATCCTTACCCCTCTGCAGCAGGAATGTTTGAAACACTTGCCGGTGTAGCCGTAGGTTTAATCAGGTTTTCCAGTTTGGTTTCATCTAACACTATACGCTCACTTTTTCCTTCGGCATTGTATTCCCACTTTATAAGGCGGATACAGTCTTCGCATATTTCTATGCCTGTTATGTCGCCGTCATTAAAACAGCAGCAGCCGGTGTTAAAATAATTAGGCGCGTAAGCCGTAAAATCGGGGATGGTTTCGCCTTCGTAGTGTTTTTCGGTGACCTGTTTTTGCAATTCGGTCATCTTGCCAACATCATTTGCCGCCTTTGCCTTCAGCAATTCATTATACAATTTTTCCAGGTGTGTTAGCGATGCAAAAACAGGCTGGTGTGTGTGCCCGGTTATCAGCAGCATATCCTGCTTTTCTGCTATCCATTCGTACATAATGCGGTTATGGTCGGTCTTCAGTACATCGTTAAAGGCCGGCGTGTTCAGGTTTATTTGCAGGTACGATTGCAGCGGCGCCCAAATATTGGACACAAACCATTTACTGAACCAGTTACCGTCGCTTTGCAGATCGCCCTGGTGGCCGTGGGTCATATATATTGACAATGGCGCGCCGTTCACCATAGTTTGCAGCACCACACCCTCGTAAACTTTTATCGATTCGCCATAAGTTTGCAGCACGCTTAGCGCAGCCAGGGGGTCGTTATCCCAGTACAGGTCGTGGTTGCCAAATACCTTTATAAATGCCTTGCGTTTTAAAAACTCCTTTTCCTTTTCAAAAGTAGCTTTGTTATGATTGCTTATGGTGATGAAGAGATTTTCCCAAAGCTCTTCGCTGTCGCCCAGGTTAATGTAGGTATAGCCGTTTTTATTATAATGATCCAGCGCGGTTAAATAGTTATTCTCGGCCAAAGCAAAAATATCCGAATCGTCGCGGGCACCCTTATGCTGATCGGACAGTATAATGAATTTATCTTTAGATGAATCAAATGGTATAACCAAGCCCTTTTTCCCTCTTCCGGCTATAATATTGCTATACAACCTGTTCAGCGCTATAAAAACGCGCCTTTTATCGGGCCGCGACGAATATTTATCGGCGAGGCGTGATACAGGTTTTACTAATAAGCGCTGCAGGAATTTTCGCATCTATTAGTTAATGCGTTAGGGTTAATATTGTTTTTTTAAAACTACATAAAAAAATAATCCCCTGCACCTTTTGGGCACAGGGGACCGATCTTTATATTAAGCAGAAAATACCCCTATTTTTTATGATGCGAACCGGCATGCTGAAACGCACCATATTCTGCCTGTACAAATATGTGTTAACTTACAGTAGCAAAAAATACCTACTTCACGGTATTTTTTGGCTTTTTACC
>JBDSIC010000354.1:0-14299 GCA_039918195.1 Mucilaginibacter sp. | reverse complement strand
GTGGTAAGCCTTGAATCTGCCACACGTCACCCCCTGCAAAGCCTTGCCGATTTGGTGACCATTGAGGAACTAAAAACTACCGCCCGCCCCAAAGTGGTATTAACCTGGGCGCCGCATATTAAACCATTGCCGCAAGCCGTACCCAACTCTTTTGCCGAGTGGATGTGCACAGCAAATGTTGACTTCACCATTACGCACCCTAAAGGGTATGAATTAAGTACCGGTTTTACCAACGGTGCCAATATCACCAACAACCAGGATGAGGCATTAGCCGGGGCCGATTTTATCTATGTAAAAAACTGGTCGGCTTATGAGCCTTACGGCAAAATATTTGAAGGTAACGAGGATTGGATGCTGACCAACGAAAAGCTAAAGCAAACCAATAATGCTAAAGTGATGCATTGTTTACCCGTACGCCGTAATTTAGAGCTCTCTGACGAGATATTAGATGGCCCGAGTTCCATAGTGGTACATGAAGCCGGTAATCGTGTGTGGGCAGCGCAGGCGGTATTAAAGCTAATGTTGGAAGATATGGAATGACAACTGGCTTCTGTCTGCGACTGAATGCCTTTCATAAGAGAAAGTTTGCAACTTTCTTGTACGGAAGTTACAAATCCCTGTATCTTAAGGCTTCATTTATAAACTAAACCCAGTGTGCGGTGTTATTACTTACTTTCCTCTTTTCTATATAAGTAATTGATCAAATGCTTCAGCGTAAGCCCCTGGAAAATGATAGAAAATATCACCACGAAAAAAGTAGCTGAAATAATAAGGTATTTATACCGGGCCTCTATTTGCAGGGATAACGCCAGGGCGATGGATATGCCGCCCCTTACCCCTGCCCAGGTTAACACGTTTACGCTGCCATAATTGATATTTAATGTTCGCCTTAAAAAAGTAAGCGGCAGCACAATACTTAACCAGCGGGCAGCAAGCAGTACTACGATAGCTATGCAGCCCGTGCGCCAGTAATTATTAATAAACGGGAAGTTTATCATCTGTAAACCTATCATTGAAAACAGCACGGTGTTCAGCATCTCGTCAACCAACTCCCAAAACTTTTCGAGTGCCTCGTGCGAGTGTTCTCTTTTTGACGCGTCGATAGACCGGCTACCGGCAAATAATCCAGCAGTGACTACCGCAATAGGTATTGATAAGTGCAATACAGATGCTATCACTGAATCGGACATTACCAATGCTAAGGATACCAGCACAATGGTTTGAAAATCAGTAACAGACCGCATAAGCCGGAAAGCAATGTAACCGCTTACAGCACCTAAAGCTATACCACCAAAAACCTCCTGTGCAAAAAGCAGCACCGCGTTACCAAGCACTATGGTATCTGTACCGGCTTCGGCTATTTCCAGTATGGTTACAAACAGTACAAGGCCAATACCATCGTTAAACAGCGATTCGCCCGAAACGATGGTTTCCAAATGCTGCGGCAGTTTCGATCCTTTGATGATACCTGCTACAGCAACCGGATCGGTTGGTGACACCAGCGCGCCGAATAAAAAGCAAAATATCAGCGGCATGTGTATATCAAAAAAGCCTGCGATATAATAAAATAACCCGCCAAATATGGCCGTAGATATGATAACCCCAAGGGTGCTTAATATCATTACCGGCTTCATTTCACGCCGCAACTTTTGCGTATCTACCCTAAACGCCGTAGCAAAAAGTAAAAACCCCAGCATAATATTTAATACCGTTCGCGAAAAATCCATGCTTTTTGCAAGGGTTGTCAGGTTTTTGGCTAATCCGGGGTTTAAATTATTAGCCATAATAATAAGAACAGAACCTACCATGGCAATAGCCATTACGCCAATAGTGCCGGGCAATTTTAAAAACCTCGCATTTATATAGGAATAGATAGCGCTAAGTGTAATGAGTAAGGCAATGATTATAAATAGATCCATTTAGTGCTTCCGAATTATATGTGTTTGCACATTAAACAACATCCTGTGTAAAATGTTCACAGCCAGTTTTATCGATATACCTATATGCAAGGATATGATCAATATCATGTTTTGACATAAGGCTTTATAAAAACTCATCTAATATTATTGAAATAAGGTAGTTTTCATAAAAAACATCACAATTGGTTATAAATCTACGCTATACAGTAATTTTTTTGTTGTATTTTGGGGTTTTACAACTTAGCAGTGTCAATTTTGATGTAATTATCTAAAAAACAAACACTATTTATTAAATTTGCACACTTAAATTATATCATTTTAATATTTGTGTATACCGATTTCATTGAAAAGCGTATTCCGGTTAAATAAACAATTACAATGGAGTCATTGCATATCATAAAAATAGGCGGCAACGTCATTGATAATTCCGAGAACCTGTACCATTTTTTGCAGGATTTTACTGCACTTGACGGTTATAAGATATTGGTACATGGGGGCGGAAAAGTTGCCACCCAAATATCAGAAACAATGGGACTCGCGGCTCGGCTGGTTGAAGGCAGGCGGGTAACGGATATTGAAACGCTAAGGGTGGTTACGATGGTTTATGGCGGCCTCATCAACAAGAATATAGTTGCCCAGTTACAGCGTTTCGGCAATAATGCCATAGGCCTTACCGGGGCCGACGGGAATTTTATCCTTACAAAAAAACGCCCTGTTAAAACTATTGATTACGGTTTTGTAGGTGATATAGATAAAGATTCCATCAACCCCGAAAATATAGGGCGGTTGCTGGAAGCGGGCTTCACCCCTGTTTTTTGCGCCATAACGCACGACGGCGAAGGGCAACTGCTAAATACTAATGCCGATACCATTGCTTCGGCGCTGGCGGTGTCATTGGCAAAACTGTACGAAACTACGCTGATATACTGCTTTGAAAAAGCGGGCGTGCTGCATGATATAAACGACGAGGATTCGATAATAAGGGACATTGACCCGCAGCGATACGAAGAACTAAAGGCAAAAGAAATTATACACAGCGGCATGCTGCCAAAACTGGATAATGCCTTCACCGCGATAGGCTGTGGTGTAAAATCGGTAGTTATAGGCCGGTCGGACGACTTAGGAAATATTAAAAAGAAACAAGCATTTGGAACAAGGTTAAGCAACCATATATGAACTCAACGCAAAACATCGCCATATTAGGCAGCGGTAACATCGGGTTATCATTAGCAAAAGGACTGGTTAAGGCCAATATTTGCACGCCTTCGCAAATTATATTAACGCGCCGTACCATATCGGCGCTTGATACCTATGCCGAACAGGGCTACCAAACCACTTCGCTGAATATAAAGGCAGTTAAAAAAGCCGACATAGTAGTGCTGGCCGTATTGCCGCAGCAACTGAATAAATTGCTTGACGAGATAAAACCGGCCATTAAATCAGAAAAGCAACTGCTTGTATCAGTAATCTCAGGTGTAAGCTGCGAGGATATACGCAAGCAACTGGAGGTAAATGTGCAGGTGATACGCGCTATGCCTAATACGGCTATCGCCATTGGCCAATCCATGACCTGTATTGCTACCGATAATGGTACTGCCAAAAATATCAACCTGGTAAAATCCCTTTTTGATACCGTTGGGGTATCTATCCAAATAAATGAAGAACTGATGACCTCGGCCACGGCCCTTTGCGCCTGCGGTATAGCATTCTTTTTACGGTCTATACGTGCGGCTTCGCAAGGTGGTACTGAGATAGGATTTCACGCGCATGACGCCTTACGTATGGCCGCCCAAACGGCCAAAGGTGCCGCCGACCTGTTATTGCAGTTATCATCGCACCCCGAGCAGGAAATTGACAAGGTTACCTCGCCAAAAGGCTGTACCATAGCCGGTTTGAACGAAATGGAACACAATGGCTTTAGTTCGGCCATGATAAAAGGCATCAAATTATCTGCTGAAAAAGCTGGTGAATTGTATCATACGGAGGAATAGTTTTTTGGTGATTTAAGGCATAACTATAAAATAGAACGTCATGCCGAATTTATTTCGGCACCCCACGGGACAGGCATTGAATTATAGTTATACACAGGTTTTCTATATTTCGGATACTTCCCTTTATACATGCTTTTCAAACACGGCTATATTTATATTATGTCAAATCAATATAGAACTACATTTTATATTGGTGTAACTAATAATTTAGAAGCGCGTATATGGCAGCACACTAATGGAGAAGGTTCGCAATTTGTAAAAAAGTATAAACTATTTGACTTAGTTTATTACGAGTGTTTCGACCGAATAACAGATGCTATTGACCGTGAAAAACAACTTAAAAACTGGCATAAAGACTGGAAAATAAACCTGATTCAATCTAAAAACCCCGAAATGAAGGACTTAAAAGACAGCTTAAGTGAATAGTCGCTTGTAGCACATGATTAGCCTGTCCCGTGGGGTGCCGAAATAAATTCGGCATGACGGATCTTGTTATTTGCTTGGTTAAAACTATCTAAAAATCAGGGTGATCACTCCAGATAATAATGCCTTATCCTGTTCAATTCATCATCCAGCTCGTAAATCCAGGGCACAGCTAAAGGTATTTCCAGGTTGGTGACATCTTCATCATTAAGGCAATCAATATATTTAATGAGGGCACGCAGGCTGTTGCCATGCGCACAAACTATTACCTTTTGATTTTGGCGGATAGCTTTTACAATTACCTCGCTCCAAAAGGGCAGCACCCGTTCCATGGTTTCGCTCAGGTTTTCGGTGAGGGGTATCTCGCGGCCGGTAAGGTCTTTGTAGCGCAGGTCGTGGCCCGGGTAGCGTTCATCCTCGCGGGTTATTAGGGGCGGGTGCTCATTTGGGTCACGGCGCCATTTGTGTACCTGTTCGGCACCGAATTTGGCAATGGCCTCGTCCTTGTTCATTCCCTGCAAATCGCCGTAAAAACGTTCGTTTAAACGCCATGATTTGGTTACGGGTATCCACAAATGGTCAAGCTCCTCTAAAACAAAGTGCATGGTTTTAATAGAACGCTTTAACACCGATGTAAACCCCGCATCAAAGTTATAACCGTATTTGCTAAGCACCTTGCCAGCGCGGTGCGCCTGCGCGTAGCCTTCCTCACTTAGGTCCACATCCGTCCAGCCGGTAAACCTGTTCTCCTGGTTCCAAACACTTTCGCCGTGGCGAAGCAATACTAATTTCTGCATCTATGCTGTTGTAACACTATTTTTGGCCTACAGTTTTTTTAAAAAAATTATATGATTATTTTAAAAAACGTATACATTGCAATATAATCCAATTTAAACTAAAAACAATTATGAGCGACTACAGATCAGTATCCTTAGTGGAAAGCACGGCTAACCCTGCCCCACTCGGACTTTGCGGTTTTGGCCTTACCACCATGCTGCTTAACATCCACAATGCCGGTTTCTTCGAGATGAACTCTATGATACTTGCAATGGGCTTGTTTTATGGCGGTGCTGCACAAATTATTGCCGGCATAATGGAATCAAAAAAGAACAATACTTTCGGGTTTACCGCATTTATATCTTACGGATTTTTCTGGCTGGTTTTTGCCTTTATTGGCTTCCTGCCAAAGTTAGGCCTTGCCGATGCGCCTGATAACAACGCCATGATAGCATTCCTCTCGCTATGGTTGATATTCACCATATTTTTATTTATCGGCACCTTTAAGGCAGCAAAAGCGCTACAGTTTGTATTTGGTTCGCTGGTAGTGCTATTCATCCTGTTGATAATTGGCCACGTTGATAAAAGTTTCATGACCATTGCCGGTTACGAAGGCATTATCTGCGGTTTTTCAGCAATGTACTTTGGTATGGCGCAAATTCTGAACGAAATGTACGGCAGAACTGTGTTGCCAATAGGTGCTAAATAACATTATTGCGCTAACTTGCAGCCGTGAAAGATCTGAAAAAATATTATTTGATTCCGGCTACGCCCGATGAAGTGTACATGGCGCTAACCAACCCTTTCACCATTGAATTATGGACGGGGGAAAAAGCGGTAATGTCGACCGAGCCCGACAGCGAATTTTCTATGTGGGACGGAAGCATTTCGGGCAAGAATATAGAGTTTGAGCCGGGTAAAAAAATAGTGCAGCAATGGTACTTTGGCGAGCAGGAAGATGCATCGATAGTAACTATAAAACTACATCCCGATAAACACGGCACATCAGCCGAACTAAGGCATACCAACATCCCCGACGAGGATTATAAAGACATAGCCGAAGGCTGGGACGATAGCTACTTTGGCGGGCTGGCGGAGTTTTTCTTTGTGAATTAAGCCCCCAACCTCCTGACGGGAAGCTTAAATAGAAAGGCGCTCCTAAACCGGGGCGCCTTTTTCATGCGGGTTAGTCAACACACCCTGTCTTTAATACACCCGACATCTCTCCCTAATGCGTAAAGGTGGAAGCTTTATTTTCACCCTCTCTGCTTCGCAAAGAGGGGCGGCCAGCGTAGCGTAACCCCGGTGAGTCGAAATAATAAAGCGATTACACCATGACCAATAACAAAAACGGCCCCGATAAATCGGGGCCGTTTTTAATGTTAATAATTGTTATCAACTATTAATATAAAGTGAACTCAACACGACGGTTTTGCTGACGGCCGGCTGCTGTTTTGTTAGTAGCTATCGGCTGGCTTTCACCGTAACCTGTGGCTTCTATACGCGATGCGTTAGCGCCTTTATCTACCAGGTAAGTTTTGATAGCTTCAGCACGGTTTTTAGATAATCTTAAGTTCAGTTCGTCCGAACCTGTGTTATCTGTATGGCCTGCTAATTTCAAGCTAAAGTTTTTGTCAATTAATAACTGAGCAACCCTGTCTAAGCTTGGGAATGAAGTTGGACGAATAGTAGATTTACCCAAATCAAATTCAAGATTTTTGATAGCATCTTTAACTATTCTTTTGTCTTCTTCAGTTACATAAACCTTAACTTCAGGTTTAGCTAACGGACATCCCTGGCCATCAACTTTGGTACCTGCAGGTGTGCCCGGGCATTTGTCGCTTACATCAACTACACCATCACCATCGGTATCGGTAGTTAATTTGGCAAGGTTTGCATTGGTAGCATCAAGATCTGTGCGTAAACGTGCATTTTCAGCTTTTTGTGCGTCAACCTGTGCCTGCAAGTTATCTGCTTCCCACATGTATTCGGTACGCATTGAGTTTACAGGATTGTATGTTGCCAATTGTGGTTTTTTGCTGCTACCTAAAGCAAATTCTAACCCGATGTGGGCATATGAGAATTTGTCGCTTGAGTTACCATAGTTAAAGGCATCAAGATTATCGTTAGCAACAAAATTTACCTGGTAACCTAAATCAAGGTTTACACCCGATCCAAGATTCAGTTTAAAACCGGCACCTACCGGGAAGTAAAATTCTTTTACATCACCACCATTACCAAAAGTTACTGTTGAACCATCAGCGTTGGTTACTGTAGGTTTATATCCTATAAAACCACCACCTAAACTAAGATAAGGTTGTATAGCGCCCTTTTTGTGACGCCAGTTGATATTAGCTAAAGTAAAGTGCGCGCTTAATGCTGCCGCCCAGTTCAAATCAGTGCTAAAGCTTTGCGGGCCTGTAGCATTATTTGGCTGACCAACTGCACCGCTCAACTTTCCTTTCAGGAAATCAGCTTGTAAGCCGAATGAAGGTGAAATTTGTTTTTTAATGTAAGCGCCATAACCTATTTTTTCATGCGGGCTTCTAAAGTCCTGGTGGTTCATGGTACCAAAAATGGTGTGGGTAGTTAGCATACCCCCATGTATACCTATTGACCAAGAACGAAATGCGCTGCCTTCAGAAAAAGGCTTAACATAATTTGCTGTACTGGTTGAATCGGCTGTTTGAGCAAATGAACTGCCTCCAACCATAATACCTGCTAAAAGTAGAGAGGCTCTTTTTAATTTTGATTTCATATTGTTGTGTTTTTGTTAGTACTGTTTGGTTTTAAGTGTACCAAAACTGATACTTACTGGCAACAACGATGCCATATAGAAATCCATTTAAAAAACATGTTTAAGTTTATAGCTAAAAGTTTAGCAGGCATTAAACAGCGCATTGTAATAATGCATTGAAAAGCAGTGTTTAAACAGTATGAAGCCTTTTATTAAGAAATAGCGTTTAAACATCCACTTTGATGCTATGATTAACAATAACTTTTGCACTTAATACCATACAGTTTGTATTATTGGGGATACTTATGAAAATAAGATGAAATATTATTGCGTTATTATAAAGTTATTTCAGAAATAATACCCCTTTTTTTAAACTTATTAGTAGGTAATTATTACTGCGCACTAATAAGTAATAACAGACCAGTAAAATTATAATACACCTTATCTAAAATAGGAGCATTTATAAAGATTATGCCCCTTAACTTTACAGGCATAATTTATAAAAAAAAAGGCCTTTTCTGCTGTGCAAAAAAGGCCGTGTGTGAAGGCTGGGCGCTGTACTAAAATTACCCTGCGCTTTGTGCCAGCGCCTGGTTTATGTCAGCAATAATATCATCCACTTTCTCCAACCCGGTTGATATACGGATAAGGCCGGGAGTAATGCCTACCGACAGTCTTTCGTCTTCTGTTAGTTTGGAATGCGTGGTGCTTGCCGGGTGCGCCGCAATGCTGCGGGTATCACCTAAATTGGCGGTTACCGATATCATTTTAAGCGCGTTTAAAAATTTAGCGCCGGCTTGCGAGCCGCCCTTTATTTCGAAACACAACACACCACCACCGGCCGACATTTGCTTTTTAGCTATTTCGTACTGCGGGTGGCTTGGCAAAAACGGGTATCTAACCCACGCAACATGGTCGTTCTCTTCCAGCGTTTGCGCTACTTTAAGCGCATTGCTGCTGTGTCGTTCCATGCGTACATCAAGTGTTTCCAGGCTTTTGCTTAATACCCATGCATTAAAAGGCGACAATGCCGGGCCAGTGTGGCGGCAAAACAGGTATATCTGTTTGATCAGGTCGGCGCGGCCAACAATAATGCCGCCCAGTACCCTGCCCTGCCCGTCCAGCCATTTGGTGGCCGAGTGTATCACCAGGTCTGCACCATAATCAATAGGGCGCTGTATAACCGGCGAGGCAAAGCAATTATCTACGTTATAAATGATGTTATGCTTTTTAGTGAATTTACCCGCCCACTCCAAATCAATAATTCCTATCTGCGGGTTGGTTGGTGTTTCGATGTACAGCATTTTGGTATTGGGCTGTACAGCAGCTTCCCAAGCGTCTTTGTCATCGGCCGGAACCAGCGTGCAGGTAATGCCGTAACGCGGCAGGTAATTGGTAACAATGTTAAACGTGCTGCCAAAAACCGAGCTGCAGCAGATCAAATGGTCGCCCTGTTTCAACAAGGCAAAAAACGATGAAAATATCGCGCTCATGCCTGTCGAGGTGGCAAAGCCATCCTCCGCGCCTTCTAAAGCACACATTTTATTGATGAATTCAGTAACGTTGGGGTTACTGAAACGGCTATAAATATTACTGTCGTTCTCGTCTGCAAAAGCCGCACGCATGGTGTCGGCATCATCAAAGGTAAAGCTGCTGGTTAAATATAGTGGTGTAGAATGTTCTTTTTGAACAGTCTTTTTGTTTTGTATGCGTATGGCCTGGGTTATGGGGTCTAACTGATCTGACATTGGTGTAGTAGTAAAAAATAAATTATTCGGCAGGATGAACAAACACCTGCCACTGTATATTGGCTCCGGCTTTTTCTAATGTGGCTGCTACCGAACAATATTTATTAATAGATAGCTCCACTGCACGGTGGGCCTTATCCTCGTCAATATCGCCGTATAAATGAAACTCAAGGGTTACTTCTGTCCATAACGATGGCTCTTTGCCTGCTTCACGTTCGCCGGCTATTACCATTTTATAATCCTGAACGTCCTGGCGCTGTTTTTTTAGTATGCTGATCACATCAATGGCCGAACAGCCGCCAATGCCCATTAACAGCATTTGCATGGGGCGTACCCCGAAATTCTGGCCGCCGCTTTCGGGGCTGCTATCCATTTTTACGGTGTGTCCGTTCTCGTCGCTCGCTTCAAAGCCAAAATCGCCATGAACGCGTGAAAGTGTTATTTTAGGCATAGTAATATTATATATCCGGCGACTAAGTTAGGAATTTGATTTATTTTGATGACTAAGTTTGTAGCGTTTATATACCAAAAATGATGTTGGGGTGAATAATTAGTCGCTACAGCAAGCAAATGGAAGTTATTAAAATAATGAACACCGAACCCTGGACATCAAATTTTGAATTTAAAACTTCATTTATTTGACTTTCAAAATTCGGTGTCCGATAATATAATTTATCCTTTAAGGGGTTTACTCGGTCGGCCTGTCTGCGCCGTGCAAATTTGAGCTTACCTGGTTATGGTGCAATTTGGCCAGCAACGCGGCGGTTGCGTCATCAGCGTATACGCCATAAGCATTTACCAATACGCCTTTCAAGTTATATTTTTCGGAACTGATAGCATAAACTATCGACATGTCCGACGGGTTGCTTTGCCCCTCGAAACGAAAGAACTCATCAATTTCAAATTCGTCAGGCAGCATCTCGATATGTTGGCTGTTATCATTTACCGAATCGTTATCTAAACTTAAATTAGCAGTATATCCTTTTTTAAAAAGGTCGTTAGTGGCATCCACTAAAGTTTCGTAGTTTTCCATGGTGATATTTTTTAGTGATAATTATTTAAGCAGTGGTTGATGGCTGCTTGTATTATCTGTTAACTGCAATTTTTAAGTTTTGTTTGGTTATAATTAGATTTAATAACCCGAAAAAACATGTATCATTCTCCCCGAAAAAACATGTATCATTCTCCCCGAAAATACAAAACTTACAAAACCTGGCTTATGTATATTATTATCTATTAATACCCGGGTTGGCTTAATTTAATAATATAAGAAGAACCCCATTGATCGGTAGCAATTTTATTGCCCGGCGCTATGTTTACGGTACCGGAAGAATTACACGCGGCATAAATATCTCCATTGTCATCAACGGTCATACATGAAATAAAAAACTTATTTATATCACTTTTTTCAGTCTGTGCTGAACTGCTGTTGACATACCAGCCGGGGTTACCATTCACATCAGTTTTTTGAATAAATGAATGCCAGGTAGATGTTCCGTTAGGAAATGTATACCGGTATCTGCCTGTTATGTAGAGGTTATCTTTTTTATCGATATTGATCCCTTGAATACTAATTGAATTGGTGTTGGGGCGCGTTGGAAGAGACTTCTTTGCTACCAGCTTTCCGTTGGTATCCATTTTAATAATTTTATTATCAGCAATGAAGTAACTGTTACCGGCATGATCAACAATGATACCTGAAGGGAACTGCTCGGTAAGCCTTGTTTGCCAGATCAGTTTGCCATTACCATCTGCTTTTTGTATAATGCCTAAAGACGATGTGCTTGGCATTTCTAAGGAAGCGCCGGGGCCGGTACCACAGGTATAAATGTTTCCTGCACCATCTACATCAACAGAGGCATTCATATTTTCGTTTATTTGATAGGCGCCGTTAAGTTTGGCCCATATAAATTTCTTTTGCGCATCTAACTTTTGAATAGCTACATAACGTGTAATACCGGCACCATGCGGCGGAAAATCCAACGGGTAATACGCTGGCCCGTAGTCAAAGTCGGCGCGTTCCGGGTAGCAGTACAGCGTTATCCAGTTACCGTTATTATCTCTTCGCTTCACATATTTAATTAAATAAAATTTTCCCGAAACGAAGGAACCCCAACCAGTAAATGTACCAACATCGTGACCTGTACTTCTATACATTTTTATCAGGGCACCGGTTTGCTTATTTACTATATAACTTTCGTATTCGTCTGCCATGCTGAGGGTATCGCCGCTTATATACAAATTACCCGGAGAACCGTTTGACCATATAAATCTTTGAAAAACAGGCAGTGATGACAGATCATTATTTTTTTGCTGTGCAGTGCTTTCTATTTTTGCAGGCACTACATCATTTTTTTTGCAGGATGCAAAGGCCACGCAAAGCAAAGCAGCGGTTGTAATAATTTTGAAAGTTTTCATAATTACATATGTGGATTTTAGGTTATAAGTGCTAATCTATAAAATATTATTAATAATTAGGTATCCTATGATAACATATACAAAACGCAAAAGAGCCGCCCGGAGGCAGCTCTTTTGCTATATGATGGAGTTATTATATTCGTTTGAGTTGATTAGCAACTTAAGGTTTAACAATTGAATAAAAATATTCCAAATAAATTATTGTACTGTTTCCTCGTGGGCGTCGTTCATAAACACAAACTGGTTATCAAACATATCCAGTTTAATTTTACTGTCCCTGTCCACCTTACCGGCAAGTATCTGTTTAGATAACTCGTTCAGTATTTTCTTTTGGATAACCCTTTTTAGCGGGCGTGCGCCAAATTGCGGGTCGTAGCCCAATTGTGCCAGCCAGTCAAGCGCTTCGTCAGATGCTTCGATGGTGATACCCATTTCGGCCAGCGTATCCTGTACCTGCCTGAATTGCAGTTTCACAATAGCGCCTATCTCGTTACGGCTAAGCGGGGTAAACATGATGATCTCGTCTATCCGGTTCAAAAACTCCGGCCTGATAGTGCTGCGCAGCAATTCAAACAAATCGTTCTTTGTTTTGGCTATCACCTCGTCGCGGTTATCATCATCCAGTGTTTGGAAATTTTCCTGTATCACGTTCGAACCGATATTTGATGTCATGATGATGATGGTATTTTTAAAGTTCACCACACGGCCTTTGTTGTCAGTTAAACGACCATCATCAAGCACCTGCAATAATATATTGAATACATCAGGGTGCGCTTTTTCTATTTCATCAAGCAACACAACACTGTATGGTTTGCGGCGTACGGCCTCTGTTAATTGGCCGCCTTCGTCATAACCTACGTATCCGGGGGGGGCACCTATCAATCGTGACACCGAATGGCGTTCCTGGTACTCGCTCATATCAATACGTATCAGCGCGGCCTCATCATTGAATAAAAATTCAGCCAGCGCCTTTGCCAGCTCGGTTTTACCCACGCCTGTTGTCCCTAAAAATATGAACGACCCGATAGGCTTCCGTTTATCCTGCAAACCGGCACGGCTGCGGCGTATAGCGTCGCTGATGGCTTCAATAGCCTCCTCCTGCCCTGCCACACGTTTGTGCAATTCATCTTCCAGGCTAAGCAGTTTTTCGCGCTCGCTTTGTATCATCTTGCTAACGGGGATGCCTGTCCAGCGGGACACCACGCCTGCAATATCTTCAGAGGTTACTTCCTCTTTCAGCATGCGGCTGTCTTTTTGCGCCTCTTGTAATGATGCCTTTAGCTTTTCTATCTCATCCTGCACTTCTTTAATACGTCCATAGCGCAATTCTGCTACTTTGCCATAGTCGCCCGCGCGTTCTGCCTGGTCGGCTTCCAGTTTAAAGGTTTCTATTTGCTCTGTTTTCTGGTTGACGGTGTCTACCAGGTCCTTCTCGCCTTTCCACTTCGCATAAAGCGAATCGCGTTCGGCCGAAAGGTTGGCTATTTCTTCGCTCAGTTCTTTTACCTTACGCTCATCCTTTTCACGCTTAATGGCCTCGCGCTCAATTTCCAGCTGCATAATGCGGCGGTTCAATTCGTCAACCGCTTCGGGTACCGAGTCCATTTCCAGGCGCAATTTGCTGGCTGCTTCATCCATCAGGTCGATCGCCTTATCGGGTAAAAACCTGTCGGAAATATAGCGTTGCGACATTTCTACCGCGGCAATAATAGCCTCATCGCGTATAATTACCTTGTGATGTGCTTCGTAACGCTCTTTTAAGCCACGTAAAATGGATATGGCATCGGCAGCATCAGGCTCATCCACCATTACCTTTTGGAACCGGCGTTCAAGCGCTTTGTCCTTTTCTAAATATTTTTGGTATTCATTTAAAGTGGTGGCACCTATCGCCCTCAGTTCGCCACGGGCAAGGGCGGGTTTTAATATATTAGCCGCGTCCATAGCGCCTTCGCCACCACCTGCGCCAACAAGGGTGTGTATCTCATCAATAAACAGGATGATCTCGCCATCGCTTTGCGTAACTTCTTTTAAAACAGCTTTCAGGCGTTCTTCAAACTCCCCTTTGTACTTGGCACCTGCTATTAGCGCGCCCATATCAAGCGAATAAACCACTTTGGTTTTCAGGCTTTCGGGCACATCACCTTGTATTATACGGAAGGCAATACCCTCCGCAATGGCAGTTTTACCAACGCCGGGCTCACCCACCAGTATCGGGTTATTTTTGGTACGGCGCGACAGTATCTGTATCACACGGCGAATTTCTTCGTCGCGGCCTATTACCGGGTC
>JBDSIC010000353.1:0-8525 GCA_039918195.1 Mucilaginibacter sp. | reverse complement strand
AATGTATTTCGGGTGAGTTTAAATTGTTGCTGTTTTCCTGGTTAATGGCCGGGGTATACATACTACGGTAAAATGCATACTTTAAATAGCTTAGCCTGGTGGCCTGGTAAAGTATAACATGACCGCTTTTAGTATCTAAAAAATAGTATTGGCCATCTTTTGCCAGTACCCATGGGTCGTGGCTGTCATTTAATATTGGGTTTTTGAACGTGTCGTCCCTGTAAGAAGTGTCCAGGCTGCCGGAATTGTCGCTGCCCGGCTTATGACCCGATTTGCCGCAGCCAAGCAGCAGGGCTGCAAACACAATACTTAATAAAAATAATTTCTTCATCCCGGTTACAATTGCAATAAGGTTATTTACAAGGCGATATATAAATGTATGGCAGGTCGGTTAAATCTGGTATAGGGCCAAGTTTAACAGAACCTGTACTATTTGTTAAAAAATATTCTATCCTGTCCATCTGTTCGCCATTGGGTATCCCAAAGTAGGCTTTCGGCCAAATTTCTATCCGGCCCTTAAAATCATCCAGTTTTACAAAGGGCTTTTTAGTGGCCCCAACCGGTGGTATGGCTACAGTAGGCGCGCTTTTGGTAAAGGCATTAGCAAGCAGGTAAACCTTGCCGTCGCCTTCCGGCGGAAAACGTATACGACTTACGGTAAGATCGTAATTAATACTTACCAGGTCATTTTCATCGCCCTGTGGCGGAAAGGTGGATACGATGTTTGGGTCGCAATAATTCAGTTCGGGTCGGGTACCATTTTTTACCTGGAAACAGTTGGTAAATACTTGTGCATAAAAATTAAGCGTCTTATCGTTTATGTTTAGTCCTGTTGCTGAAATAACCACACCAAGTTTTACCAGTGTATTTTGGGCGCCTACTTTGTTTTTAATGATGATGGTTACCGGGAACTTCATCTCTGTTTCTAATTCATCCCTGTCACTAGGGTTAATCCTGTATGTTTTGTTGCTCCAAAAAACCACCCACTCCATATCGGGATTGTTTATATTATTACCAAACCTGCTTTTTTGCAGCATAGCCTGCGACCAGTTAAGCCCCCCGTAAACTTCCTTATCTTCATCAGCTATAGTGGGTTTCTCGTCGGCGGGTATAAGGCTCATTGGTTGCTCAACGCCAACCGGGTCATAATATCCCTTGCCGGATGCATAAGTTACTACCGTATTACCGACTTCGCCGGCATGCCATGCCTTTGGGGCTAAAAAACCAACTATCAAACGTCCGCTCCCGACATAAGCAGGCGTAAATGAAGTTTCTACCTTTATGGTGATCACCTCGCCGGCGTTAGCACTGGTTGGATAACTTACCAGCTTTGTGTTATCAAAAAGGCAGGCTTGCAGGGCTACACCTACCATTAGCAAAGCGGCACCAGCCCATATTTTTTTACCTTTAACTCTTATATTCAACATATCCATCACAATTAATTAGCCGTTTTTTCAAGGTAATACTGGTAAGCGTTAACGCCGCAGCCGGCTTTAAAACCAATAACCACCCGGCGCTTATCAAGCTGTATCGAGGATCCGAAATTTACGGTTATAGGCTGCCCTGAGTCGGCGGTGAAAGTAATTCTTTGCGGATAGGCAGGGTCATCAAGCGCCCATTTGCCATTAGTAGTTTCAATAAAAGGAATGGTATTTAGCAGCAGGTAAGTGTTATCCGCGTTAAAATTCAGCCTGAAGCTTTTATAATCAACACCGCTGTTTATGGTATCTGCAGTAGAGGCATCGTATACATTAACACCGTTCCTGGTAGCTTTTGTTAATTTATATAAGCCCGAAATATTTGCCGGCACATCAGTTTTATTGAACCGCTCTGTTTTGCACGATGCAAACAACAGTGCGACTAAGATCCCGCTACCTAACGCGGATCTGAAACCATCTTTTATCATATTACTGTATCTCATAACTCCCCCTGAATCAATTTGAATAAAAAGGATTTTGCACCAGCACCCGCGACTTCTGTATCTCGGCAAGCGGGATGGGCCAGAAGTACATCGCTTTATTAAACGAGTGCCTGTTAACTGTAACCCGCTCGTAAGTAAAATCACCCGGCCCTTGCCTGGTTACTTTCATGCCGTGCATGATCTGGTTCTCGGTTTGTTCGGCAATTTTCCAGCGTCTTACATCCCAAAACCTGCGCGATTCGTAAGCCAATTCAACCCTGCGCTCGTTTCGTATCAATTCGCGCATTTCGGCCTTGGTAATAAATTGCTTTATACCATACCGTCCGTTCGCGCCCTTATTGATACCTGCACGTTCACGCAATTTCATTATAGCACCTATGGTAAATGCCGAAGGCTGGTCTTCATATTCATTCGCCGCTTCGGCATAATTTAACTGGATCTCGGCAAGGCGCAGAAGGCATATGTCAGAAAAGTCATAATAAAAATTAGCCGGAAAGGCATCGCTGGTGAGTTTGCCTATATAATATCCGGTTGGTGTGCCGTTACCAAAGCCATCACCTTCTTTTGCGCCCGCAAACAACGCAAGCGGTTCGGCAACCAGGGTGGTATTAAAATATTGACGTGTAAATATCTGGTTATTATGTAATATACTGTTCTCAAACCGGGGGTCCCTGTTTTTGTATGGGTTGGCAGGGTCGTACCCCGATGCCGGGTCAGTTATAGGTAAGCCATTGTTCATGGTAAAGGCATCGGCCATTTCCTGGTAAGGCCATGCATGCCTGCCACCTGCCCGTGTTGGCGGATTCCATAAGGCTGCGTATGAATTGTTTGGCCAGGCCCGCTGTACAAATACAATAAACTCCGTGTTGCTCGGTCCGGTGGCTAACGAAAATAGTTTTTTAAAGGCATGGCCCGGCAATCGTCCCAGCGAGTCTTTTGCCGTATCCTTTTCATACAGTTTATATTTCACCCCTTTTATTAATATAACAGAGTCGGCAGCATCCATTGCCCGCTTCCAGCGGTTCCTGTCGTAAGTATCATAGCCTACCAGCAGCCGGTTTTCGCCATAACCAATATTCTCGCCATTAAACAGCGGACTGGCGGCATGCAATAAAACGCAGGACTTCAACGCCTGGCACATCCCTGCATCGGCCCGACCAAAGTAGCTTTCATCTACTGTAACAGGGCTTAACTTGGCTGCCGTATCGCATTCGCGGACGATGTAATTAACACATTCGGCAAAAGTATTTCGCTTTAGGTTTATTTGGGCGTCGGCAGCAAATACGGTATCGCCCACTATAGGCGTGCCGCCGTAATGCTTTAGCAAAATAAAATAGTACCATGCCCGTAAAAAATGCGCTTCGCCTATCGAGCGTCTTTTGCGCGGGTTTTCCATTTTAAACGGAATGATCTTTTTCAGGAATAAATTGATGGACCGGATATTTTTATAACAAGTATTGTATGGCGCCGATGTAACATTTGATGAGTTGACCACCCCCGTAGTAAACTGCCTGAAGGTTTCACCACCGCCGTTACTGTATCCTTCAGCCTCATCGCAGGCCGATTCAAGGCCGGCATTGCCAAATTGTGTCGGGCTGAAGCTGAAGTCGATATTAGCATAAATGCTGGTTAAAAAGGCTATGGTTCTTGCACTATCTGCAAAAACCGTTTCCTCGTTTAGCTCCGATACGGTATCTGGCTCCAGGAAATCGCTTTTACACGATGCCATGAACAATAATAACATGGCAATAAAAAGGCTTAGTATATTTATTTTTTTCATTTGAATCTTTTTATTCAAGTCGACTTAGCCGATAAACCGTATGTGCTGATAATTTTACGCAGTAAAACTAACTGTAGAACAATAATTTACTTTTGGTCCTGCACCTGTTTTTAATTCAGCTACGGGTTGTTATAATTGGTATAGCCTGACCCTATTTTTTCTCAGGCCTTAATATATATAATAATCGCCTTTTTCCGTGCACCATTTTGATTTATTTATGTTTAAAGTTATGGGCCTGGAGTACAATTTGATTATTTAATGATTTATTTTTGATTAAATAACGCACAAACTTAATTAAATATTGGAATAATTAAAAAAAATTTGATTTAATTTGTGATAAAATTAACACAAAGCAGGAATGTACCTTTAATTTGCAAATACCTGTTATATAGCATACGCGGTAATCCTTTTAAAGGATCACTACGTTTAATTAAAAAACTAATTACCCTGTTTTAAAACCTAATGAACAATTGAACCTGATAAAGCATATTTTACTTACGCTGTTAATTAGCCTGTGGTTTAATGCTGTTGCGCAAACACACAAAGCGGTGCCGCATATGCCCGTTAACGGGGCCACTACTTACAAGATAGGCTTTTTAGGCAATCCCGGCTCATGGAATATGTACCAAATGATAACGCCTGTGCCGTGGACAACGCAAATCGTGCAACAGTTAAAACAGTTAGGCTTTAACACCATACAGCTTAATGTTGCCTGGGGCACCCGCCCTAATGATGAGATATTGAATTTGGAAGACATAGTTAAGCTAAACCCCGGGCAGGATAAGCTATTCCCGCAGGTTGTGGCGCTTAGGAGCAAACCCGGTGAGGAGGCTTTTGAACAACGCCGCAACGAATTACGCAAACGTATAAGCCTTTGCCGTAAAGCGGGATTACGCACCATTTTTCATTTCGGCGCACCTTATAACGCCCATGCCAAATACGGTGACACACCGCCCAACTGCATCATGGATCCAAATGTGAGTAAACGCTATGCCTTGTTACTGCAAAGTTTTGCCCGGGATTTCCCGGGGGTTGATGATATACTGGTATACACTTATGATCAGGATGCCTGGCTTTGCAGCGAATTCGGCAGTTGTCCAAGGTGCGCAGGTGTGCCTTTACACCAGCGCTTAGTGCCTTTTATAGATAGCTTGTCGGCTGGTTGGCATAAATTAAGTCCTAAAGGCCGGTTGTGGTGGGAGCCCTGGGAACTTTCGGCCGGGCAGGTTTTAACCTGTGTTGAAAATATCGATCCAAAAGCATTCGGGCTGGCACTGCATTGCAATATAGCCGAAGTAATGGCTACCCTGCCGGTAGACACGTGGTTAAAAAACACCGTTGGTATAGCCCACAACCGTAATATCCCTGTAATGGTAGAATATTTTTTAGGCAGCCCTTCAGAGGAGTTGGAGCCGACGTACCATGTCCCCTACCCATTAGTAACCCGGCGCGGGCTTAATGCCATAGCAGGGTTACCCGGTGTAAAAGGCATCAAAGAATACTACGGCCTAAACCCCACCTGCGAAGACCCTAACCTGCGCATGACGGGCATATTTTTTAGAAACCCGGCTATAACCGAGGCAGCAGCATTACAACAACTGGCAAAACCTTATAGCAAGGCCGCAGCGGATGTCATCATTATGTGGAAATTGACCAGCGAGGGCATGGAACTTTTTCCATGGGACCTTTCGTGGTATTTAAGGCGAATGGGGAGCAGGTTGCCGCAGCATGGATTGTCGGCGGCAACACTTAACGGCAAAATGGCACATACGCCCAGTTGGGAATCAACCCGAACGGCTATCTTTATGAAAACCGATAACAGCCGGTCAGATGCCTGGATGCTGGAGGATGTGCAGTTGCGCTACCAACTGGCGGCAGAACGGTGGGCGCAAGCGCTGACTATCGGCAAAAATTGCAAAAACAAAATTCCTAAACTGCTTGCTGCTGATTTCAAAAAAGCGCTGGATGATATCGCAGCTATGCGCCGCCGTGCACTGTCATCAGCTTATCACCTGCGCGAAACAAACATTGCACTGGTGCTGCGCACTGCCATGGGTACTAAAAAAGAACTTCCTGCCAAAAACATCACCGAGCTAAAGACTATTATGCAAGCCGACCTTGGCAATTACCGAGAAGAAATGCTGGCGATACATGGTAACAAAGATGCTAACGCGTGGCAGGAAATGCAGGATGCTATAACTTTACTGGATAAGGATGTAAGCGGCTTCCTTAATAAATACTTTACCGAAAGCAATTGATATGAGCATGGACAGGAGGCGTTTTATAAAGCTTAATTCGGTTACCGCGGCCGGCCTGTCGCTTATAAATTTGTTTGATATTACGGATGTATTTGCCGCCGCATCTACAGGCAATGACCTCGTTAGCGGCTTCATTACACCCCCCGACACCGAAAAGCCCTGGGCATTCTGGATGTGGCTGTCGGGCAATATATCTACAGTAGGTATCACCAAAGATTTAGAGGAAATGAAGCGCCAGGGCATTGGCGGCGTTCTGATCTACCACATCAGCGGCGGCGGGACCATCAAAAATGGTATTAAGTTTTTAACGCCCGAATGGCAGGCGATGTTCAAGTTCGCGCTGGCAGAAGTAAAGCGGCTTAAAATGCGAGCCAGTTTAAATTTTTGCGACGGCTGGTGCAGCGGGGGCAGCTGGATAACACCCGAATATGCCTGTAAAAAATTGATCTACAATGAATATTACACCGAAGGGGGCAAAAAAATAACCCGTGAACTGAAAACAGCCGAACTGGTAGATAATTACTATAAAGACATTGCCGTGCTGGCTTATAAAATACCTGCCGGAACACCACTAAGGCCTGCCCGGGTATCCGCCAGTTCTGCATCCTACGGCTATGTGTGGGAAGTGAACCATCCGCCGTACAATGTTGGCGATGGCGACCCCGAAACCTATTGGGAAGCATCATCCCCCGCCCCGGCCTGGGTAGACCTGCATTACAATGACCCATTGAAAGCCACAGGCGCTTATATTGTATCTACAGCCGAAAACGGCCCCGAAGAATGTGAATTGCAGGTGATAGAAGGCTGGATCCCCAAAACTATTTGCAAATTCAAACTGGAAAAAGGCAGTACCAAACTGGTAAGCTTCCCGGAAATTACCTCGGGTACCTTCAGGCTGAATATTTTATCAGCCTACGGAAAACCGGTGCAGGTGGCTAATATAGACATACTGCGCGCGAGCGATAAGCCGGCAGTAAAGCCAGGTATAAAGTGGTGGGATCTAAAATCGGGCAAACGCAGCTTTTGGGACTGGCCAAAACAAGGCCCGATAGCTTTACACGATGAATATACCGACAAAGATAATTCGCCTCATTTCCGCGCCAACGAAGTACTGGACATATCGCAATACATGGATGCCACGGGTAACCTTACATGGGATGCACCCGCCGGTAATTGGGTGATAGCCCGGTATGGTTATACCCTGCTCGGTCAAAAAATGCGCACCAGCGAGGGCGGCTACGAGGCCGATGTGCTGAGTGCTGAAGCCATGAAGGTGCACTTCAACAATATTGCCCCCGCGGTACTGCCCATTATTAAAGAGATAGGCGGTGATATATTTGACTGTTTTAATATTGACAGCTACGAAATTGGCGCAGATGTCCGCGGTTTTCAGCCAACATGGTCGGATGGGTTTCGCGAAGAGTTTAAGAAGAGACGTGGGTACGATATGGTGGGCTTTATGCCGGCGCTATCAAACCGAATAGTTACCAGCCGCGATGTCACCGAACGTTTTTTATGGGATGTACGCCGCACTATCGGCGACCTGTTTGCGGAACGCTTTTGGAAAACATTTGCAGACATGTCGCACACAAAAGGCATAAAGATACAGGCTGAAACGGGTTATGGTACTTACCCTTACCCGCATATAGACGGGTTGCAGTGCGCCGGGTTGTGCGATGTACCTATGGGCGAGTTTTGGTATAACCAGGATGTGATGTCGCAATTTGATAGCTGGGGGCATGTTAACCGCACGGTTGCCACCGCCGGGCATATTTACGGACGAAAAATAATTGCAACCGAGGCTTTTACCTCGTACGACCACTGGACGCCTCCGTCTGCATTAAAAGCGGTAGGCGACGAGGCTTTTGTTGCGGGGATAAACCGCATGGTCCTGCAAAATTTTACTCATCAGCCCATCGAGGGCATTAAACCGGGTTTCCAGTTTGGGGCAGGCACCCACTTCGACAGGAACATTACCTGGTGGGAACAGAGCAGCGCGTTTTTCGCCTATCTTGGCCGCTGCCAGCACCTGTTACAGGCTGGGTTATTTATGGCCGATGTAGTTTATTATTATGGCGAAAGCGCTACCAGCTTTGTACCCGGCAAACAATACCTAAACCCACCATTGCCCGCCGGCTATAATTACGACACCATAAATACTGAAGTATTGATGCAACGTGTGAGCGTACGCAACAACCGGCTGGTATTGCCCGATGGCATCAGCTACCGCCTGCTGATATTGCGCGCCGACGCGGTAATGACTGCCACCACCGTTAAAAAACTAACTGAACTGGTAGCCGCCGGCGCAACTGTTATTGGCGCAAGGCCGGGCAAGGCACCCGGCCTAACTAATTACCCTACAGGTGATATCGAACTTAATAAAGCTGTTCAAAAACTATGGGGTAACTGCGACGGCAAAAAGATAAAGGAACATGCTTACGGAAAAGGCCGCGTAATCTGCGGAAAAACACCGGCCGAAGTAATGGCAAGTAAAAACGTGCCGCAGGATTTTGACTATACCGGCGGCAGTAAAAATACTTATATCGACTTTTTACATCGCACCACG
>JBDSIC010000352.1:0-2748 GCA_039918195.1 Mucilaginibacter sp. | reverse complement strand
GGTCACCAGGTTTTGGCCTAAGCCTCCAACTATCATGGCGAACAGGCCGTGTATACGTTTACGGTTGGGCAAAAACATAATACGGCCGCCGTATTCGCCCACGCGGTTGGGTGTTATAATGGCCCAGGTCAAACCGCAAAAAACCGACTCAATGGCTTCCCAGCGGGTAATTTCTATTAGCTTGCGGGTAACATACTGCCATTTAAGCGCCTCCAAAAACCAGTTTATCAGCATTAAAAGTGATACGGCAGACAGCGTGACGATAACCAGTTTCCGGTCGAGTTTGCTTATTAAAGCTTTAAACTGGTGCAGGTCCTCATTTTTTGTTAAAAACTTATGATAGATAAACCAAGCAGCAAGCGCCAGTATGGCGGCCTTTAAAACCCAGGACAATATTTTTTTGGCAGAAGCGGTCAAAAAGTAAATTTTGTCAATATTACAAAAAAAGATAAGGCAAGTTATAATGTGGAGGTAAGTTATGGTTTATTAAACACACTATTTTACACACTGCCATTAAATGATGTTGCTTTTATATTCCCCAAACAGCTAAAATGTTACTTTTACCCCGTACTTTATAAAAAACCACATCGTTAAGCTATAATGAAAAAACTGCTGCTAATTGTATTAACACTCATCGGCCCGGCATACCTTTTTGCGCAAAGCACACCCGGCAATTTTATAAGCCCGGTCGAGGTATATGTAAAACCCAACGAGGTGCATCAATTTTTAGCGCAATACAGCGGCGAGTGGGACGAGGTGATCACCATTTGGCTGTTTCCAAAAAGCCAGGGCGAAAATTTTAAGGTAAGCAGCACCAATAAAATGATACTGAACGGCCGGTTTTTACAAAGCAGCCAGTCGGGCTACCTGGCAGGCAGCAACTTTGAAGGGCTTACCACACTGGGCTACAGCACCACTAACCAGCGGTTTACGGTTACTATTTTAGATAATTTGGGCACGGGTACCATTACCCTTATGGGTTATTGGGTTACACCGTTAAAAACCATCGAACTTTTTGGCGATATGCCTACGCCCGAAAATACCGATGTAATACATATACGGCAGGTGATCACCTTTATTGATAAGGACAATTACGTGGTACAAAATTTTGACAAGCGCGCGGGGCAGGAAGAATACAAGAACTTTGAATACCGTTTTACCCGGAAATCAACTGTAAAGGTTAATTAACATCCGCCTTTAAATAACCACCCCTGAATTTTTGGGGTGTGCAGCCTTTAAATTTTTTAAACTGCCGGTAAAAGAACGGGAAACTCTCGTACCCGCAGGCATAACATATTTGCGATACCGGCTCGTTGGTACTGATGAGCATTTTGCAGGCCATGTTGATGCGGTACTCGTTCAAAAAATAAAAGAAAGGCTTGCGCATTACCTTGCTGAAAAAGCGGGAGAAAGATTCCTCGCTCATAAATACCTTTTGCGACAGCAGCGCCAGGCTTAATTTTTTGGCGTAATTATTCTCGATGTAGTTAAATATGGTTTTAAGGCGGTCGTTCTCGGTGGTATTTAAATTATACTCAAATCCCTGGCTGCACAAAATTTCGTACTGCTTGCTTTGCGCCAGGCTATTAAGCAATTGCAGCAGCGACATCAACCTGTCAAATGCAGGCAGATCGATAATATCCATTAGTTTACCTTTCATGGATGCAGCTACCGATTTGCTGAATTTTATGCCGTTAACCGACATTTGAAGCAAGTTTTTCAACGGTTCAAACTCCGGGCGTTCCAACCAGCCGGTTCCCAAAAAGTCTTCGCGCCATTGCAGCACCACTGCCTTTGCCGGCCCGGTTTGCATGGTGCTATTCTTCCAGCGGTGCGGCAGGCCGGGGCCAAGCAATACCAGGTCGTCATGGTCAAAATCTTCAAAACTATTGCCCACATACCTTACCCCGTTGCTGGATATAATATAAGTAAGCTCATACTCCGGATGGTAATGCCAGGGATTGTCAAATTCTTCCTTTTCCAGGTATTGCGCATTAAATGAATTTGAAGCCAGTGGTACTATAGCTTCATACTTAGGTTTCATATTATAGCTTATTTTTAAACAATTTTAATTAAAATTCAACTAAAAGCTACAAAAAAAGTTAGTTTTTTATTATTGGTAAACTATTTCAATTGTGTGGATAGGGGAATTTAATTTATTGTTGTCATAAACTAAGGTGAATTGCACGTCGTGTTTTTGTAACAGCTATACTGCAACCGTAAATATGCTGTTACAACGCTTTAAACGACACTTTCTTTAGATTATTTTTGTATTATATTGAATATTTTATCCATATAATTGCATATTCTATTCAAAATTTATGTGGTTTACCGCATAATATATATGCTGAATAGAAATTTGAAACCAACCTTATTATCTACATGAAAAGCGCATCTGTGAGGCGGAATGTTCATTTTATAATACTTTGCTTTATTTCTTTTTCTTTCCTGTTGTCAATCAAATACTGTAAACGGGATGAAAAAAGAAAAGTAAATGCCCCGGCTGCCCAACAGAAACATGCAAGATCAAAGCGTGTAACACCTGTAGTTCAGGATATAGATTAGTAGTAACACCTATGAATTAATTATAAAAAAAAGGCGGCCTTAGGGCCGCCTTTTTTTTATGCTTATAGTTTTGCAAGACATTAGCCTTGCTTATAATTTTAGAATGAGTAACGCAGGGTTACGCCGAAGGTGCGCTGGTCGCCCAGTACTGCCGCGTAATGCCCGGCATTACCACCTGCAGGT
>JBDSIC010000351.1:0-3532 GCA_039918195.1 Mucilaginibacter sp. | reverse complement strand
CCATATCAGCTTTTACTACCGATGTAACAAAGATGCCATTAGCAGCCACATGGAGGGGGTTGGTTTTGTTTAGCCACACATGGCGGTATATGCCCGCACCTTCGTAAAACCAGCCTTCCTCCATGGTTACATCAACCCGTACCGCGATCGCATTTTCGCCGCCATAATTTAAGTAGTCTGTTATATCGTATTCAAAACCCAAATACCCGCTTGCCTGTGTGCCCAGGTAGTGCCCGTTTACCCACACTATCGAGTTGCGGAAAACGCCGTCAAAAGCAATACTTATTTTTTTACCAAGGTCGCTTTGGGGTATGGTTAAAGTTTTACGGTACCAACCTACGCTGGTTTCGTGGAAGTTGCGGCCAACCGCTTTAAAGCCGTGGCTAAAACTCGCTTTTTCATTAAACGACTGTTCAACCGCCCAGTCATGCGGCAAATCTAATTTGCGCCAGGCACGGTCATCAAAGTCAGGGGCTGCCGCACCATCACCGTAGCCGGTTTTAGTGAGGTAGCTGAAATAGCCTGTGCCATTATCATAATCAAGTTTAGTATTAGTAGGATGGCCAAAAGCAAACCGCCAGGCGGTATCAATTAATATATGCTGACGGGGAGATGCTGTGTTTGTTTGTGCTAAAACAGTACTGTCAAAAAGTAGGAAGCATAGGATATTAACTATTAAAATTTTGGTTATATGCATAATATTTAAGTGTAGAATTAACGGTTATATAGCTTATCAAAACAAATTAAACCCCTAAGTATTACCTAATAGTATTATGCTGTTTTATGATGAAATTTCGCCTTGACCTAAGGCGAAATACTGCAAGATTTGGATAGGTAATTGTTTAAATAGTATTAGTGTCTGAAATGATGTTAAGACTAACTTTATAAAAAGTTAACCACGCAATATGTCAGCTAATTCCCGCCGTTCATTTTTTAAACAAGCCGCGGCTATTGGCGTTGCTGTAAGCCTCCCGAAGCTGGTTGACGCCGATGATGATGCAACATCAACAGGCGTTAAAGGACTAAAAATACTTTTCCAGGGCGATTCGATAACCGATGGCAACCGCACCCGCGATAACGACCGGAATCATATTATGGGTCACGGCTACGCTTATCTTATAGCAAGCAGGTTAGGGTACGATCATCCTGAACGGCAATTTCATTTTTATAACCGGGGTATCAGTGGCAACAAGGTGCCGGACCTGGACGCACGCTGGCAAACAGATACGCTGGGTATTAAACCCGATATTTTAAGTATACTAATAGGTGTAAACGATGCGCAGGCCGCGTTAAATGACAAAGCTAATACTGCCGAACTTTATGAAAAGGGTTACCGGGATCTGTTGCAGCAAACCAAAACAGCATTGCCGGGAGTGGTATTGGTAATTTGCGAGCCTTTTATATTGCCGGTTGGCAGGGTAAAAGCCGATTGGGAAAACTGGCACCGGGAAACAGCCAAAAGGCAGGCAATTGCAAAAGCATTGGCAACGGAGTTTAACGCTGTTTTTGTTGGCCTGCAGGATAAATTTAACGAGGCATTGGAAAAAGCGTCGGCCGACTATTGGATGTGGGACGGCATACATCCTATGCCTGCCGGGCATGAGTTGATAGCCCGCGAATGGCTCAAAGCAGTTAAAAAAGGCACAAAGCTGGTGTAATCAAATGGTGATAAAAGCTATACAAATACCCTGTTGCCCGAGTAATTTTCCCTGAACTCGTTTGGTGTGCAGCCTTTTTTGTTTTTAAAGGTGCGGTTAAAGTTGGCAATGTTATTAAAGCCGCATTTATAGGCAATTTCTGATACGGAGTGCGTAGTGTCGATAAGCATGCGTGATACGTGACCTAATCTTATTTCGTTCAGGCTATCCACAAAAGTATAACCGGTACGCTTTTTTATAAAACGGCTAAATGATGCGCCCGGCATATTGGCAACCCGCGCTACCTCTGCCAGCGATATTTGCTTGCTGAAGTTAAAATTCATGTATTCAAATACCTTTTCAATACGCCTGCTATTGTAGTTGTATTCATCTTTAATAAAAGAGGAGTCAGAAAGCATCCGCGTATCGTGCGATATGGATAGTTCGTGCAGTATAATAAATAGTTCCAGTATCGAATTAAAGCCGGCCTCTTTATTTAAGGCAAATATTTTCGGCGCAATATGATTAATGGTGTCCTGTGAGAATAAAACGCCCCTTTTTGAATTTTCGAACATATTGCGTATAAAATTCAACTGGTTGCGTTTCATAAACTTATCATCTAAAAGATCTTTATGAAACTGTATGGTAAATTCTTTGATAAGGTCGGTTTTGCAATTATGCGTAAACCAGCCATGCGGTAAATTCGAACCTACCAACACCAGTTCCGCATCATTAATTTCTTCAATATGGTCGCCAACAATACGTTTGGCTCCCGGTGCATTCAAAATCAGGTTCAACTCCATTTCATCATGATTATGAAGCGGGAAATCGAACTCAAATTTCTCTCTCGAAAAAATAGTGAAACAGTCGCTCTGTGTTAAAGGTGTTATCTCTCTTACAATATCCTTCAGCATAAAAATTCGGCATTATTGGTAATGCAATTTAGATAAAATAATATCAATAAAAAACAAAAAATTCAGCTATGTTTATCATGTAATTGAGCATTTTGTGTAAATAGATTATCATATATAAAGCTATTTAATGTCGCCTTTATGCACATATCAATCTTAATTGCCATAACCAATTGTAAAACGGCATTTTTAACTTTTATAACAGGTGTATAAGTTAGTATAATGTTTAGGTAAAATAGTATTAACGTTTTAGCAAACAAGCCATCTATTTTTGGACGATGCTTACAAACTGTTTTTCTTGCTGTTTACAAAACCGGGTCATTATAAAACATAGTGGTTGGTTATTGATGAAGGAGATGTTGAAATTATCGACAACACAACATTCAATAGCCCGCTTCAACCTTTAGCATAAGCAAGAAATAAATGAAACTTCAACTACTTGACATATCCATACTGATCTGCTACCTCATATTAATGGTGCTTATTGGCTGGTATTACCGTAAAAAAGCAAGTCAGAATAAAGAGAGCTATTTACTGGGGGGCAAAAAACTGCCCTGGTATATGCTTGGTTTAAGTGATGCCTCGGATATGTTTGACATAAGCGGCACCATGTGGATGGTATCGTTATGTTTTGTTTACGGTTTTAAAAGTATTTGGATACCGTGGCTTTGGCCGGTTTTTAACCAGGTATTTAACATGATGTTTTTGGCCAAATGGCTGCGCCGCTCAAACGCCAATACCGGTGCCGAATGGCTGGCAACACGATTTGGACTAACCGGCACAGGTGTTAAAGGCTCGCACAATATCATCGTAGTTTTTGCACTGATAGGCTGCCTTGGGTTTTTGACTTACGGCTTTGTGGGGCTGGGCAAGTTTATCGAAATATTTGTGCCCTGGGATTTAGTTGAACCGTATGTCCATTTTCACATAGGCCCGCAATATGTGGCCCATTTTTATGGTATAATTTTCACGCTGTTCGCCATG
>JBDSIC010000350.1:0-3758 GCA_039918195.1 Mucilaginibacter sp. | reverse complement strand
AGTTTTACGAAGCCGCCAACAAAATGGGATTGGAAGGTATTATCGCTAAGAAAGCAGGAAGCACTTACTCATCCGGCCTGCGGTCTAAAGAATGGCTGAAGATAAAGGTACATAAACGACAGGAAGTAGTTATCGGCGGATTCACCAATAACGAAGGTTCATCAAAGCAATTCAGTTCGTTACTGCTGGGGGTGTATAAAAATGGGGAGTTTGAATACGTAGGCAAAGTAGGTACCGGATTTTCTGATAAGCTGCAAAAGGAAATGATGGCGCAGTTTAAGCCGTATATTATTGACAAAAGCGCTTTCGCAATTGAGCCGGATTACAATAAGCCATCACGTTTCAGGCCCAACCCGCCCAAGGCGACAGCAACCTGGTTAAAGCCGGAGCTGGTATGCGAGGTAAGCTTTGCCGAGGTGACATCCGACGGGGTGTTCCGCCACCCATCATTTGAAGGCATGCGGGTAGACAAGAACGCGAAAGATGTCGTAATGGAAACCGCCGCCCATACGCCAGAGGTTGTGGAAGAAGAGCATGGCCTGGTAAAAGAGAAGATCATTAATGCACCAAAAGCGGCTACCCGCAAAACCCTGCTTAACCCAACCGAGCAAACGCAGGTTAAAAAGATAAACGGGCACGACCTTAAATTCAGCAACCTGAACAAAATATACTGGCCCGAAGACGGAGTGACCAAAAGGGATATGCTCAACTACTATTACCAGGTTGCCCCCTACATTTTACCGTATTTGAAGGACAGGCCGCAGTCGCTTAACCGTTTCCCTAACGGAATAAAAGGCTTCAGCTTTTACCAGAAAAACGTAAAGGATAAAGCGCCCGATTGGCTGGAAACTTTCCCCTACACCACCAGTGATGGCGAACACAAGGAATTTTTACTGGGCACGGATGAGTACAGTTTGTTATGGATGGCCTCGTTAGGTTCGATAGAGATGAACCCCTGGTTTAGCCGGGCACAGTCGCCGGATAATCCCGATTATTGCGTGATAGACCTTGACCCTGATAAAAACACGTTTGAGCAGGTGATACAGGCCGCGCTGATAACCAAAGAGGTGCTTGATTCGCTAGATGTGCCGTCCTATATAAAGACATCCGGCTCTACCGGGATGCATTTATATATACCGTTGAATGCTAAATACACTTATGACCAATCGCAGATGTTTGCGCGACTGCTGGTGCATATTGTGCATGAGCAGATACCCGAATACACCAGCATTGAACGCATGATAGCCAAACGAGAAGGCAAAATGTACCTGGACTTTTTACAGAACCGCCCGGGTGCCACGCTGGCCTGCCCCTATTCATTACGGCCAAAGCCGGGCGCCACAGTATCCATGCCCCTGCATTGGGATGAGGTGAAACCCGGTCTGCAAATGCGCCATTTCACCATTTTCAACTCGATAGACAGGATAAAAGCGGAAGGCGATATCTTTAAGCCAGTGTTAGGGAAAGGAATAGATTTGGAAAAGACGCTAAAGAAAGCGAATAGCTTATTTGAGGTTGGGTAAGGCTACACACAAGTTTTTAAGTCCTCTCCTTTTGGAGAGGATTTAGGTGAGGCAATTTCAAACGGTTTTTTATTATTTATACTATTTTACCTAATTCAGCGTATTGTAGCAAGCCATTATAGCATGTTCAGACCCCTTTTAGTTTTCTTATTAGTTATCACCTCATCACTTGCCAAAGCGCAAACCGACAGTATTGTGTACAACCGCTACCTCGACCTTAACTTAGCCGTACTTGAAGGACGGCAATTTGACGCGGAAGAAATTTTGGAAGTCATCCTGCCGGACACCGCCAAATTACCGCTTAACACGCGCATCAACTTTTATAACATTGCCGGCAAGCTTTACGAGGACGGGCAATCGGTGAAGGCCGTAACCTATTTCGAAAGGGTAGCTGCCGCCGCGCCTGGTTATTATGTCGCCCACCGCGCATTGGGATTTTTATATTTAAAGGAAGTTGAGGAGGCGCGAAAGAAATTAAACGCGTCAGGTGGCAACAAGCAATTAAATGCAGCCTATATCGCCGCAGTAAAAAAAGCTCTGCCGCACCTGGAGAAAGCCCAGGCCTGCGACCCATCACCCGAAACGCTGGCCATCATCACCTCGCTATACAAAGGCATAAAAGACCCGGAGGGATTAAGTTCCCTTGATGCACGTTTGGCGGAAGCACAAAAGAAATGTATAGATATTTTAGATGCCCGGTAATTACTTCTCAGCATAAACTTTTTGCTTTTATTCCCCCTTCAGGGGGTTAGGGGGTCATTCCGTTTTCATCCTCTTCTTAGCCCGGGTGCTGTATTCATAGTCGCCCCCCAGCAGATAGCCCCAGGGTTTAAGGCTTTCAACCCTGTCGAATATGATTTTGAACACCGCGATAACAGGTATAGATAAAAACATACCCGACAGCCCCCACATCATTTCGCCGATAAGGATGCCGATAAAGGTTATTAAAGCATTCAGCCTGACCTTTGAGCCCACAATGGTAGGTAACAGGAAATTGGAATCGACGATGTGTATGCCGATAATGCCAATGGCTACAAATACTGTTTGCTGTAAAGTACCGGTAGCAAAAGTAACTACCGTACTTAACAGTAAAACGGTAAAAATGCCTATGTATGGGATGATGTTAAACAGCCCTACCAATATGCCCAGCAGTACAGCGTATTTAATGTCGATAAACCAAAAACCCGCGCAGGCCAAACTGGCCACCACCACCATTTCCAGTATCAACCCTAAAATGTATTGCCTTAATATGCGCTGCACATTTTGCACAATATCCATCACCACAACAGAATTGTCTTCCTGGAATACCCTGATCACAAACCGCAGCAGCAATCGCCTGTAAAACAATATAAAAAAGGTAAATATCAGTATAAAAACATAAAACAGCAGTAGCGACGATACCGCGCCAAAAGTGGTGCCCAATACCGTTGTGCCCGATTCCATGATTTTCGCGGTAGTGCCCTGCACATAGTGCATCTGCTTTTCGGCATTGATATGGAAGGAATTTTGTATCCAGTTTTGTATATCGGTGATTGACTGGGCTATCTGCGTTTGCAACATGGGCCAATCGTTAGTCAGCTTTGATATTTGCGAGCCTACCAGGTACACCACCAAACTTATAAACCCGATAAAAAGTAGTATTGCCATAAAGGATGAAGCGCTGCGCGGGAAGCGAAGTTTTCGCTCGAAAAAATTAGATATGGGTAGTAAAAGCACCGCGAACAGGAAGCCAAATAAAAGCGGGTCGAGTATGTTTTTACCTAAAATGACCAGGTAGCTAAGGGCTATAAGGCCGATAAGCACCAGGGCCATTCTTTCGTAAAACGGGGTGATCAATTTTTTAGGGATCATGCAATGCACATAAAAGTTCAACTGCCTAACGTATGTTGCAGGTATATGTTTTTTTGAAGATACGGTATTTCTGTTTTACTACCGTTATCCCAAATAAAATAACCGGTATCCGCATATCCCTATTCTTACATTCTGCCCTTTAACATTTCAATAAATTTAAGTACGTTTGGAGTAGAGTATCCTTTTTTACGTTAACTGACTTACTAAATTTAAAAATGAAGCTTTTTATTAAAAAACCTATTGCGCAGCTGATCGCCATGACAGCCGACTCGGCAAGCACGCTTAAGCGCACGCTTGGGCCGGTATCGCTTGTAGCACTTGGCATTGGTGCCATTATTGGCGCAGGCTTATTTGTACGTACTGCAGCAGCAGCAGGCGGGCACG
>JBDSIC010000349.1:0-3372 GCA_039918195.1 Mucilaginibacter sp. | reverse complement strand
GATTTAATGGCCAAAGTAAGGGTATCAGATATGAAACCCCTTTATTACCAGCAATTGCCCGATTTTAAAGGCATTAATTTCGGCCTGTCATTTATAAAAGACCCTAATTCGGAGTATATGTATGTATTTGGTAACAAGATGACCTTTATATACAATGATATATTTTTGGCGCGCTTTAAGGTTACCAGCGAAAACCCCGTATGGTCATTTTGGGCCGGCAACGCCTTTACCACCAATATCAACCTGATAAAAAGGGTAGGCGAAGCCATGTCAAGCGGTTGCCATGTGGCTAAAATAAAAGACAAGTATGTAATAGTAAGCACCGAGTTCAGCGTAGGCTGTGACCAGGGTAAAAGGATATACATATCCACTTCAAACAGTCCGCTTGGCCCCTTCACCAAAAACAAGGCTATTTATACCATTACCGATACGCTTCAGAACCATTACCCGTTCTTTTACGCGCCGATATTGCACCCCGAATATACCAACGAAAAGGGTGAGGCGCTGCTGACCTATGCTATAAACGGTTACCCCGGCTGCCTGCCCGATTACGACTCAAAGTTCCGTTCGGATCCGGACCGCTATCGTTTGCGGGGCGTACGGATACCTTATTCGGTAATACTGGCTAATTAATATTTTGCTATTTATAAAGATAATAATAGGCGCTTTCATAGGAAAGCGCCTATTTTGTTAATGATGGTTAAATTACTTGTACATCCTTCGTGAATATGCAAAATATCCTTACTTTGGTATTATTAACTGTAACTCATAAAACTTGATCCGTCAAAAAACTGACTTTTGGCGTAAAAATTAATTTAGGATAAATGATACGTCAATTCTTACTTGCCCTGTTAGCCGGTGGAAGCTTAATCAGCACTGCCAGCGCCCAGCTTCTCGAAACAAAAAAGGAAACTTACACACGCGCCGATACACTGCGCGGAACCCTTACACCCCTGCGTACCTGCTACGATATCAATTACTACCATTTGGATGTTAAGTTTGATATCGACAAAAAATACATCAGCGGCAGCAACCGGTTTAAATTTACCGCCACGCAGGATTTTACCCGCCTGCAGTTTGACCTGTTTGCCAACCTAAAGGTAGAAAAGGTAGTATATAAAGGTAACGAAGTGCCGTTTGAGCGGGAATTTAACGCGGTATTTGTAACCTTCCCCAAAGCTATTGCCAAAGGCGCGCAGGATGAATTTACCGTGTATTATTCGGGTAACCCCGTTGTTGCCAAACGCGCCCCCTGGGATGGTGGTTTGACCTTTACTACCGACTCGTTAGGTAAACCCTGGGTGGCTAGCGCTTGCCAGGGCATGGGTGCCAGTGTTTGGTGGCCCACAAAAGACCACCAGGCAGACGAGGTTGACAGCATGCTTATCAGCATCAGCGTGCCTAAAGGCTTAAAGGATGTATCTAACGGTCGCCTGCGTAAAGTAACCCAGTTAAAAGATGGCTACACCCGGTTCGACTGGTTTGTAGCAAACCCGATAAACAATTATGATGTGGCCGCAAACATTGGCGATTATGTGAACATAAAAGACAGCTATGCAGGTGAAAAAGGCAAGCTGAGTATTGATTACTGGGTACTAAGCTACAATGCCGAAAAAGCAAAAAAACATTTTAGCGCCGATGTAAAACCAATGCTAAAGGCATTTGAATACTGGTTTGGTCCATATCCCTTTTACGAAGACGGGTATAAACTTGTGGATGCGCCGTATTTAGGCATGGAGCACCAAAGCGCAGTGGCTTATGGTAACAAATATAAAAAAGGCTACTTAGGCCACGACCTTAGCCACACAGGCCTTGGCCTTGGCTGGGACTATATTATAGTGCACGAAAGCGGGCACGAATGGTTTGGCAATAATATTACCACCAAAGATATTGCCGACATGTGGGTACACGAAGCCTTTACCACCTATTCGGAAGGGTTGTTTGTGGAGAATACACAGGGCAAGCAAAAAGGGCTGGAGTATATACACGGTCAGCGAATGGATATTGATAACGATAAAGCTATTATTGGTGATTATGGGGTGAATAAAGAAGGCTCGGGCGATATGTATCCTAAAGGGGCTAATTTATTAAGTATGATACGCGCTATTATTAATGATGACGATAAATGGCGCGATATATTACGCGGGCTTGGTAAAACCTTCTACCACCAAACGGTAACACATGACCAGATCGTTAACTACATCAACGAAAAAAGCGGCAAAAACCTGACATCGGTATTTGACCAATACCTGAAACACCGCACTATACCTGTACTTCAGTTTGCCATGAAACAGGGCAAGCTAAACAGCCGATGGATTACTTACGTAGATAATTTTGCTATGCCGGTCAGGATAAAGATACCGGGCGGCGAATACCAGTTCATCACTCCTAATAATACCAGGTTTACGCCCGTTAACATTAGCGGCGCTACTGCAGAAAATATAGAAGTGGATACGTTTAACTTTTATATAGGCGTACTGAAGGAGTAAAAGCGATACTTACTTTGATAACTTTTTAAAAGTTGTCAAAGTTTTTACGATGGACGTGCAACGTTTTGCCGCGGCTTGCGTCTAATAACAAAAAACTATTACAACCATGAGATCACTCGTTAAAATTATGCTTGCAGCGGTATTGGTTACCGGCAGCGGCTACACCTTGTTTGCTAAAACAGCACATGCCCATACAAAACCGGCTTTTGAAACTGAAGACCGCCATATTTCGGGGTTTAACGGTGTTGATGTTGCAGGCTCGTTTGATGTTTACATTAAGCAGGGCTCAACCGAATCGGTAAAAGTAGATGCGCCGTCTGACGTGATAGGCCGTATAGTTACCGAAGTAAAGGGAGGCGTATTAAAAATACATACTAAACAGGATGGTAACTGGAGTTGGGGCAATGACAAAGTAGCTATCTATATTTCGGTTAAAGGCCTTAGCAGCATAAACCTTACCGGCTCGGGCAATATATACTTTGAGGATGGTATAAAAACAAAAGCGATAAGGCTTTCTGTAACCGGCTCGGGTGATGTTAAAGGGAAAATTGATGTGCAAACTGTTGACAGCAAAGTAACCGGTTCGGGCGATATTACGGTTGTTGGCCGCGCGTCTGATTCAAACGTCAGGGTTACCGGCTCGGGCGAATTTCATGGTGCCGATTTGGTGACAGTGAATACTGCTGTTAAAGTAACGGGCTCGGGCGATGCAAAGGTGAACGCCACTGTAAAGGTTAATGCCTCGGTAGCCGGCAGCGGCGATGTGCATTTTAACAGGAGTGCCCCACAGGTAACCAAATCAGTAGCCGGCAGCGGCGATATCAGCAGCTATTAAGCTGCTTAAAGACATGTAAAAAGGCGGTAGATCTTGATCTGCCGCCTT
>JBDSIC010000348.1:0-6324 GCA_039918195.1 Mucilaginibacter sp. | reverse complement strand
CTATTGACCGTTTATTGATGTATAGAATTTTTTTTACGCTGATCTTTGTTGTAGCCCTTTCAGGCATAAGTATTGTAAACGCACAGGATACCAATCCCAATTTAGGCATTATTCCGGCCCCGGTATCTGTCCGCAAAATGGCAGGGGAATTTGTGGTTAGTCGCCAAACTACTGTTTTGGCTGATACGGTAAATAATAAAGCCGTCATATTCTTAGCGGATTTCCTGAAGAATAAAGCAATGCTGGCCATACAACCAAAGCATTATACCGGCAGCAGTGCCGATAATAGCATCGTACTTACATCCGAAGGTAGTGACAGCCTGCCTGCTAACGGTTACCGCTTAACTATCACAGCACAAAAAATTACTATTGCCGGTAAAGGAGCCGGGCTGTTTTACGGCATACAAACGCTGATACAATTATTCCCGGCCGAAAGGGCAGGAGTGGCGAAATTGCCCTGCGCGGTAATTGATGATTATCCGCGTTATGGCTACCGTGGCTTTATGCTGGATGTGTGCCGCCATTTTTATCCGGTAGAAACTGTCAAAAAATATATTGACCTGCTTGCCGCTTATAAGCTGAATACCTTTCACTGGCACCTTACAGACGACCAGGGGTGGCGTATCGAGATAAAAAAATATCCGCGCCTTACGCAAGTAGGTAGTCAGCGTCCCGCAACGGTTATAGGTAATTATCACGACCGCGTTCCACAGCAGTACGATGACACCCCCGTGGGCGGCTTTTACACCCAGGACGAGATACGTGAAGTGATAAAATACGCCGCCGACAGGTATATCACCGTAGTGCCCGAAATTGAAATGCCGGGCCACGCGTTGGCCGCGCTGGCTGCTTACCCCGAGCTAAGCTGCGATGTAAACGAAACCTATGAGGTATCGGGCACCTGGGGCGTATTTAAAAATGTTTTTTGCCCTACCGAGAAAACTTTTACGTTTTTACAGGATGTGCTGACCGAGGTAATTGAGCTTTTCCCAAGCAAATACATACACATAGGCGGTGATGAGGTGCCTAAAGATGTATGGAAACAGTCGGCATTTTGTCAAAAGCTGATAAAAGATCTGAAGCTAAAAGACGAGCATGGTCTTCAAAGCTATTTTATACAGCGGATGGAGAAATTTGTAAACTCCAAAGGCCGCAGCATAATTGGCTGGGACGAGATACTGGAAGGCGGCCTTGCGCCTAATGCCACTGTAATGAGCTGGCGGGGCGAAGCCGGCGGTATCAGTGCGGCGCAGTTAAACCATAATGTTATTATGACGCCAAGCAGCCAGGGCTTGTACCTTGACCACGCACAGGGGAAACTTTTCCAGGAGCCGTTGGGCATAGGCGGCTGGGCACCGCTTGAAAAAACTTATGCTTATAATCCTACACCAACCATATTATCACCTCAACAGCAAAAATATATAATGGGCGTACAGGCTAATTTGTGGTGCGAATATATCGCGACAGAAAATAAAGTAGAGTATATGCTGCTGCCGCGATTACTGGCGTTGTCTGAAATTGCCTGGACACCGCTTGCCAACAAGAATTTTAAAGATTTTAGCGAAACCCGACTACCGCAGCACTTTGCCTGGTTGGAGCATAATAATTATAACTTTCGCGTGCCTCCGGCCATCGGTGCAAAGGATACCATTATTATTGGGCCGCAACTTAATGCAACGTTAAAATCGCCTGTTAACGGCGCAAAAATATATTTTACCATTGACGGGTACACCCCACGCGAAACGGATTTGCTGTACACCATTCCATTAAGCTACACCGTTCCGCCAGATCAGTACCGCGAATTTCAAACAATGGTGGTTACAGCAACAGGTAAACGCAGCCGGGTTACCAAAACAACCGTTTACAACAGGGCCCCTTTGCCGGCAGTGCAATTTACAGGTACCACCCCCGGTATAAAATTCCAGCTGTTCTCAGGCTCGTTTGGTAACACAGGGCGTATTGAAACTGCGGCGATGATAGATACAGGTGTTGTAAAAACCTATAGCCCGCTGGCGTTTAAAAAGGCCAATAAAACCTTTGGCGTGATTTACACCGGCTATATTAATATTGATGCTGATGGCGTGTATGGTTTTGGCACCCAATCTACAGATGGCTCGATATTGCTGATAGATGACCAGCCGGTGGTGGATAATGATGGACGGCATAACTTGTTTGAACAGGGCGGCGCGGTGCCTTTGCAAAAAGGTTTTCATAAAATTACCGTAAAATATTTTAATATTGGGGCTACAAGTATTTTAAGGGTGTATATGACAATGCCGGGCAGGCCAAAAGGGGAGGTTTCACCCGAATCGCTGTTGAATTAAGTTTAAGCATATATGAAGATACAGGTCTGTTTATTTTTATTGGCAGGGTGCATTTTGCTGGCCGGATGCGGCGGTAATGATGAAAAACCTGTGGTTGCCGCTGCCGCAAAAACGGTAAAACACCCCACTGTGCAGGCACCTTTCCGTTTTCAAAAACATGTGGAAGTATCGCCCGGTAATGGTTTTGACGTGTTAAGTTGGGGCAGGGGCTCTACCAAAGTGGGCGCTTTTTTGATCCTGCATTCCGATTCGGCCAACTTAAACTATACCACTACCACCGGCGACCTGGAAGGCGCTATAGCAGATGTATACAATGCTGATATGGACCTTGATGGCAACCCAGAATTGCTGATACAGGCAAATACCGGTGATACTGTGAATTATAGCGACATCTATCCATTCGAGTTCAACGGCGGAAAGGCCAATAAGCTGGAATTTCCGGGTCTTACCAAAAAACAAAAAAAAGGCTATCGCGGCAAGGATAATTTCTACATCAAAGAGGGCAAACTCATGCGCGAGTTCCCGATATATGACGGCGTAGGCGACACTGCCAAACTCAGCGGTGCTAAACGCGTGCTGCAATACGGCCTGCGAAACAACAGCTTTACGGTTGAGCAGTTAAGTAAGGACTCTACAGATCAGGAGGAGCCGGTTGTGCAGGCTGTGAAGGAAGAGAAGAAGGCGGTTGTGAAGAAGTCATCATCGCGTAGAAGAAGGCACAGGCGTTAATAGTTTTCAGATAGTTTTCGGCAATATCTAACCGCCATTTACCAGCCTTAGCATTTCCTTCGCGTTATATATTGCTTCCACATCAATATCATTATTGAAATAAAACCAGCCTTGCTTAGCCTGTTTATTGTTGTTAACCATGTCTACAACTTTTTGCAGATCGGTGGTAGTGTAAGGCGATTTATATAACAGTGGTACACCATGGAAACGGTAATAGATAACCGGTGTGTTTTGTATCAGCTCATCAGGCAACTCCGGGTGGCTTTGGCCGCAAAAGGCGATGGTATGTTTCCCTAATATTTCATAAATATTATCCCTCCACCAGCTTACATGCCTCAGCTCAAGCACGTTGTTAAATGCAGGGTTAAGGTTGTAAATGATGCGCTCAAGCTTATCTTCGGTATAATGAAATCGTGGCGGCATCTGGAACAGCACCGGGCCAAGCTTTTCCTGCAAGCCGTTATTTATCGTATCGTAAAAACTCGTAAGCAGTTCAACCGAATTATGAAATTGTTTAAAATGTGTGATAGCGCGTGGTGCTTTTACCGAGAAACGGAAATCAGCCGGGCTCCGGTCATACTAGCTTTGTAGAAAGGACAATTGCGGGAACCGATAGAACGTCACATTAAGTTCCAGTGTGCTGAAGTGTTCACAGTAAAACTCAAACCATTTGCGTTGAGCTAAGCCTTCAGGATAAAATTTTCCTTTCCAGCCTTCATAATGAAAACCGGAACAGCCTGTATGCCATTTCATGAATTTGTTTTTTTAAATAAATAGCTAAACCGTTAATATTGTTTTAAGGTTTGTGAGAAGCCGCTGTCGAGTTTCTAACTCCCACCAGCACCTTTATGCACTGTAAAAATTCGAAATCAATTTTCCGCAGTAATAATTACCTTTGCAGTCCAAATACCGAATATGACTGCTAACGAGATACGCAAGGCCTTTCTTGATTTTTTTGCTTCAAAAGGGCACACCATTGTGCCGTCTGCACCTATTGTAATAAAAAACGACCCCACCCTGATGTTCACCAACGCGGGGATGAACCAGTTTAAGGACATATTTTTAGGTGAAGCGCCTGCGAAAAGCCCGCGTGTGGCGGATACGCAGCGCTGCCTGCGCGTATCGGGCAAGCATAACGATCTGGAAGAGGTGGGTATTGATACCTACCACCATACCATGTTCGAGATGCTGGGCAACTGGAGTTTTGGCGACTATTTTAAAACCGAAGCCATTGCCTGGAGCTGGGAACTGCTAACTGAAGTTTACAAGTTGCCTAAAGACCGCCTGTACGTAACCTATTTTGAAGGTGACGCCAAAGAAGGACTTGAAAAAGACACCGAAACCTATAACCTGTGGAAAGCGTATGTTGACGAGGCACACATACTCCCCGGCAATAAAAAAGATAACTTTTGGGAAATGGGCGAAACAGGTCCCTGCGGGCCGTGCAGTGAGATACACTTTGACAGCCGCCCGGACAACGAGCGCGCTGAAGTTAACGGCGCAACGCTGGTTAATGCCGATTATGACCAGGTAATAGAAATATGGAACAACGTTTTCATGCAGTTTAACCGGTTGAAAGACGGCTCGTTACAGCAATTACCGGCAAAACATGTGGATACCGGCATGGGTTTCGAACGGTTGGTGCGGATACTGCAGAATAAGACATCAAACTACGATAGCGACGTTTTCCAGCCGATGATACAGTTCATTGCTGAGAAGTCGGGTAAGGTATATAATTCCAAATCAACATCCGGTGCCGAAGGTTGGAACGAAGCAGTAGCCATGCGTGTGCTGTCCGATCATATCCGGGCCATCAGTTTTGCCATTGCTGACGGGCAGTTGCCATCTAATAATAAAGCCGGTTATGTTATTCGCCGTATTTTACGCAGGGCGGTTAGGTATTCGTATCAGTATTTAGGGTTTAAGGAGCCGTTTATTAATCAACTCGTGCCTTTGTTGGCTGAGCAGTTTAAAGATGTATTTACTGAATTATATAACCAAAAGGATTTTGTGCAGAAGGTAGTTTTGGAGGAGGAAACTTCGTTTCTGAGAACTTTGGAAAAAGGTTTAAATTTATTAAATAATAATATCGCTTCACTTGAAAAATTCAGAGCAGGGGGTGTGAGCGAATCATCCCTTAAGATATTAGGTTTCGTCGCGTTCGAACTGTCAGATACTTATGGTTTTCCGATAGATTTAACAGAGTTAATTGCTCGTGAAAAAGGTTGGACAGTCGACATAGAAGGCTTCAACAAATTCCTCGAACAACAAAAAACCCGTTCCCGCGCTGCAACCGCCATTGATACCGGCGACTGGATAACCGTTAAAGACGAAGATACCGTAGAATTTACCGGTTACGACGAAACAGAAACTATCAGCCACATCACCAAATACCGTAAGGTAACTGCCAAAGGCAAGGAACAATACCAGTTAGTATTAGATAAAACCCCATTCTACGCCGAAAGCGGCGGACAGGTGGGCGACAAAGGCGAACTGGTTTTCCCTAACGGCGATGTGATATATATTACCGACACCAAAAAGGAGAACGGGCTGACCGTGCACTTTACGGATAAACTGCCTGCTGATCTGAATGATGCGCTTACCGCCATTGTTGAGCCGGGCATACGTTTAAGTACAGAAGCCAACCACTCGGCCACGCACTTGCTGCATGCCGCCATGAAACAGGTTTTGGGTACCCACGTCAACCAAAAAGGCTCATTGGTGAATGCTGAGTACCTGCGTTTCGACTTCTCGCACTTCAGCAAGGTAACCGATGAGGAAATTGCGCAGATAGAAGCCATTGTCAACCAAAAGATACGCGAGAATGTTAGCCTGAAAGAAGAACGTAACGTGCCTTATGATATCGCCATTAAAAGTGGTGTTACCGCCCTGTTCGGCGAAAAATACGGCGATTTTGTTCGGGTTATAACTTTCGACGATAAATTCAGCAAGGAGCTTTGCGGCGGTACGCATGTAATGGCGACCGGGCAGATAGGTTTCTTTAAGATCATCAGTGAAAGTGCCGTAGCCGCCGGCGTACGCCGTATTGAGGCAATTACCGGTATAGCTGCCGAAAACTATATCAATGTGCAAAGCAAATTGGTACAGCAGCTTAAAGAGCAGCTTAAAAACCCAAAGGATATTTTAAAAAGTATTGAAAGCTTGCTGGATGAGAACAGCCGTTTGAAAAAGGAACTGGAAAAAAGCGTACTCGAAAAATCGTCAGGCTTAAAAGATGAGTTAGCTAAAACAGCCGAGGCTTTTGGTGATA